>CALEJX010000184.1 GCA_937898375.1 uncultured Ruminococcus sp. | reverse complement strand
TCCATCTATCTCGATATTGAACGTGCCGCCGCAGGCTTCTGTGAAGCTCTTTGATATGGATAATCCCAGACCGCTTCCGCCGTCTGTTCGTGACTTATCCCCTCGCACGAATCTTTCGAGTATCTCTTCTTCTGTAAAGTTTATTGGCGTTGCGGATATGTTCTTCTCAGAGAACACTATTCTGTCCGTTTTTTTGTACACATCAAGGAATATCCTTGTGCCGTCCATAGAGTAGTTCAGAGCGTTGTCAACAATGTTTTGGAACACTCTGTAAAGCTTGTCGCCGTCGCCCATGACCATTGCACTGTCGGCATTTATGTTTACCTTTACCGTCTTGCCGCTGTCAGCTATCTTGTCCTCTGCGTCTGCAATGCACTGATTTAACAGCATTACAAAATCAAGCTTTGTAAGGTTTACATCAACGCCGCTCGTGGCTTTTGCGATACTGAAAACGTCAGATACAATGCCTTTAAGCTTCTGTGCCTTTTTATCAAGTATCTTCACATAGCTTGAAGCTTCCTCGTCAAGGTCCATTTTTTTAAGCAGGTCGATGTAGCTGATAATGGAGGTCAACGGCGTTTTCAGGTCATGTGAAACGTTAGTCACAAGTTCTATCTTCAAACGCTCAGATTGTATCTGCTGCTCCACCGACTCTCTCACCTTATCCTGAACTGAGTTGAGCTTTTCATATTCTGCGTAAACAGCCGAAGTTTTTCTTATCTTGCCCTCATAAGGCTTTTCTTCTCCAAGGCTGTCTATCTGTTTGCTGAGTTTGGAAAGCTGTGAGAAATCACGGATATCTAATGCTATGAGTACCAGTGATACCATAAGCAGTAATATCTGAAATGTGTCATCATAGAAGTAAACGTATCTCCAAATCATCAAAGCGCCTATAGCTATAGTTCTTATGGAAAGCTTCACTCCAAGTGGCAGGCCATGGAAATACTGATACAGTGACGTACCCTTGTATTTGCGCCATATGAATTTGCAAAATCTGCAAATAAGGCTTTCTTTGAATATGCTTCTTGTCTTTATTTTGCCTACAAGCTGCATACACGAGCCAAAGCCTACGAAATATGCCGCTGCAAACAACAGCATGGCAACAACATTTCTAAAAATAGCATTTGTCAGTGCACTTTCAAAAATTGTTTTGGTAAGTTTTACATAAGTGCCCCAATAGTACCAGAAAAATGCGGTGAAACCTAAGGTAGCAGCCATAAAGAGAATATAAACTTCTGTAGGCACTTTTTTCAGAAAGCTGTTTTGCTTCCAGCGCTGTTCACTTTCAGGCTCTGTGTTATATGCACATATGGTGAGCAGATAGCAAATAAGCGCAAACTCAGCTACTCCAAGAACGAACATCAGAAGCTTTGCACGGTACATATCGTTTAAAGCCTCGGTGTATTCTTTTTCCATTGCCGTGAGCTTTTCAGATTTTGGTGCAAAGAAAACTGTTATGCCTGAATCGTCATTGTCTGTCGCTTTGTAATCAGGCAGGTCATAGAGATTTTCACAGCTTGCCCATGCGTTTCCATAATCGTCCTCATAATAATATATGCCATTTTCAAAGTCATAATATGTAGTGCCATCATCTGTGTCATAATCGTCGCCAATTTCTTCGTCATCAAGCCTGTCGGAATATTTCAGACCATTTTTAAGGTCAAGACCCTTTCTTGCATTGTATGATGAATCAACATTATAAAAAGCTATTGAATCATAATTGCCGTAATTGTAGAAATATCTGCCGTAATTATCATAATAGCTTCCGCCCACAGGCACAAGGTTATCGGCATAAAATTCTTCTGTCACAGTGTCAAGATACTCAGCGGTATTGTAATAGTAGTCAACTATCTGCCCTGATGAAGTTCTGTCGCTCATGACCTCGTTATCACGGCGAAGTATATAGTTTTTATGCGACGCTTTAAAAGCGTCTATCCTATCCGTCTCGCTGTCATATTTTTCTATATCCTTTATATTTGACAGATATCTTGTTTCACCCTTTTGAGTAATTCCCACATAGTAATCAAACTGACTATCAACAAGCTGGATACCGCTTTCTGTCTTTTTGTATTTATAGCGGTTGTAATCAAGATAATTCAGATAATCATTGAACAGATGTCTAGGCTGAGTGTAGTTCCAATCGTCATCAATATACCTAAGATAAGCCGATGCTGTTACGCACAGCTCCTCATACATTTCATTGGAAGCCACCTTATAGCTTTCTGATTTAAGATAAGACTTACTGCTGCTGTCAGCATGGCTGTTAGCATAAAGCACAAAAGACAAGCAAAAGCCGCCTGCAATAACGCAGGCAAGCACGAATGCTATAATTCTCGTCTTTTTTGCTGAGAACATCTTGAACCATTCTGCCTGCTCAAATTTTCTCGATTTTGTAGCCAATTCCCCACACCACCTTTAAGTATTTCGGCTCTCTAGGGTTTATCTCTATTTTCTCTCTGATGTGACGAATATGTACCATTACCGTGTTTTCAACGGCATAAGCGTCCTCGTTCCACACTTTAGAATAAATTTCCTCGGCAGAAAATATCCTACCTGCGTTTTTCATAAGAAGCTCAAGTATCTTAAGCTCCGTGGCGGTGAGCTTGACAGGTTCTCCGTCAACCTTCAGGCTTTTCGCCTGAGTGTCAAGCTCCAGACCGCCTATTTCTATAATATCCGTTTTGTTTGCCGTGTCGATAGCGCCAAGCTGCATATATCTTCTTAGGTTGCTTCTTACCCTTGCCACAAGCTCCATAGGGTTATAAGGCTTTGTTATGTAATCATCAGCGCCCATTGAAAGCCCCAGCACCTTATCTGTATCTTCAGATTTAGCAGAAAGCACAAGTATAGGGATATTTTCTGTTGCCCTTATTTTCATCATTGTAGAAAGTCCGTCCAGCTTAGGCATCATGACGTCAATGAGTATAAGCTGAACGCTGTTCTCGGTGAGCTTCTCCAAAGCTTCAAGACCGTCATAGGCTTTTATTACCTTATAGCCCTCCATTTCAAGCAGCTTTGCGATAGCTCCCACTATATCTTTATCATCATCTACAACAAGGATTACAGGCTCCTTTATCTCCATATCGGCACGATCCTTTCTTTTACGTTTATTATTATAAGCCATGTTCTTTAAAAACAGCTCAACATAATTCTTAATTAATTCTTAATGCGCTTATATGATTATATCACATTTTCACTGATTTTACAACAAAAAAGACGGGCGAAATAATTTCCGTCCGTCTTTATATGGCAAGTTATATTACTTATTCTTTTCCAGATATGCGTGATACTGATCGTTGAGAGTCTTGAGCTCTGAATCAACAGTGCCCTTATACTGCTCTTTGAGCTGTGTCCATGTGTACTGTGAGCCGTTCTCGTCTGTCTTCATAACTGAAGAATACAGATAAGGGATAACAGCTTCCTTAGTATCATTTGTTGCAGCGTCGTTATCTGACAGAGTTGTGGAGATACCATATCCAGGGTCAAATATCTTAGTGAACTTGTCTGTAACAAGGTCAACATAAGCTACGTTATACATATCTTCTGTCCAGTTAGGATTGTTTACAAAGAACTTCTCCTTCTCGATATCCTTATATGTATCCTGAGTATAAACTATCTTTGCACACTCAAGCCAGCACTTCATAGCGTCATTCTTTGTCGAGCCCTTTACCCACATATACGCATTCATATCGATAGTTGTATAAAGCGTATCAGTGTTAGGATCCTTTGGCATTGGAACTACGCCCCAATTGTCGCCGTCCTTAGGTGAATGTGTACCTGTAGAAGCCCATGGTCCCATTGCATAGAAGAGGATATTCTTCTTGAATGCGTCGCCTGCCTGTCCTACCCAATCAGGATAGTACATGCCATTCTTTGCGATATCATAAAGCACATCAGAAGCTCTTACAAAATCAGCATCATTAAGGTTTGAAACATACTCGTCCTTATCAGCGTCATATGTGATAAGAGTCTTACCTGTTGACTGGAAGATAAATGGAGCGAACCAACCGTTTATGCCATATCTTTCCTCGTCAGCAGCAGCGCCCTCGCAATACTCTGACATCATGTCATACCATGTGTTCCAATCCCACTCACCATTCTGATAAAGCTCATATGGATCGTCAAGACCGGCAGCGTCGATCATAGATTTATCATATGTGATAACAGAACCAGGCAGGAAGTTGATAGGAGCAACAAAGTGCTTACCATTAAGAGTGAACTGCTCGGCAACGTCCTTGACATCGCTCCACATTGCGCTGTCAAAATCAACGATATCGTCAACAGGCTGGAACATTTCCTTGATACAGTTTGCAGGGAATGTCATAGACTGCTCATACCAGAACATATCCGGTGGATCGTTAGACATAAGTCTTGCTGCAAGCTTATCATACTTGTTCATGGATGAAGTCTGAGAATACTTGATCTTGCCGCCCTTTTCCTCAAAGAGTGTAAGGTCTGTCCTCTTTTCAGGCTCTTTCTTAGTTGGATTGATGTCAAAATAAGAAAGCCACTCAAGCTCTTTTTCTGAGCCGTCAGGGATAGCAGAAATATCGTCAGTGCTTGCTACCTTTACCTTATCAACATAAGAGCTGCTCGAGCTGCCACTTGAAGAGCTGCCGCATGAAGCTATGCTCACTGCTGACAAGAGAGCCATTGCACCAGCAATAACACGCTTGGAATTTTTCATTATTATATAACCTCCGTTACAGATCGTTTTCTCACGAAAACGTTTCCTCAATTCTTACAAATGATATTATATCACCTAATGTAATCGTTGTCAATAAAGTTACAATCACTGTTACCCTCTTTTAAATACTTTTGGTGATTTCAACAAATAGCCATTCTTATTTTTGGTGATTAAGTCTAACACAAAAAAGGCGGAAACCACATCAGGTGGTCTCCGCTTCATATAAAGTACAATATCTACGCTCTTGCAAGCTTGTTGATACGCTTGGCTCTGGAATACTTAGCCACATACCGCCTTGTATCTTTGCTTATAACGCCGCTGAGAGCAAGCAAAGCGATAAGGTTTGGCAGGGCCATAAGTCCGTTGAAGATATCTGCGATAGTCCATACGGCAGAAACTGTCATGTATGGGCCGATAAATACAGCAAGGATATAGAGATATCTGTATACCATAACGATCTTCATATTGCTGTTAAAAAGATATTCCATACATCTTTCGCCGTAATAGTTCCAGCCAAGGATAGC
>CALEJX010000183.1 GCA_937898375.1 uncultured Ruminococcus sp. | reverse complement strand
ATGCTTGCAATAAGACCCAGTGTAAAGCCGTAGTTTGGACAATCCTTTTCACCGTGGTATGTGACCTTATTTCGGGCTTCCTCGCCTTGTTTCAGACCAAAGTCAGCCATAAGGCAGACCACTGTAAGAAGTCCTGTTAGACCGAAAATTATATTTGCCAATGCGCCGAAAGGCTTTGCAACTGCGATAAAAAAGAGAAATACGAATATTCCGAAGAACTCTGTTTCCACCCATTTAAGCAGTGCGGTGAGGATAGCTTTTTGTTTATTATATTTTTCCATTTTAATGCTCCTGATAAAAATAGTATAAAGTAATTATACCACGTTATCGGGGAATTTTCAACTGTTATGGGGATTTTTCATCGGATAATCACAAAAACATTGGGCAGGATAATAACATAAAAAGGAGGGTGAGAGCCATGAAAAAGCAGGACAAGAGCCGTTTTCCGCAGGCTTCAGACGGCACAAAGGTATACAAGCCCTATGATGTTATCTCGGCAGGTCAGGAATATGTTGTGACGGACAATTACACTGCGCAAAACGGCAGGGTATACAATCGTCAGGAGCAGAATGCAGGCTGGACGAGAAAATGGGTAGACGAGAACGAAAAGTAGCCGTTGAAAAACCTCCGCAGGTGTGATATAATTACAGTATATCATATCACGATCTGCGGGGGTATTTTTATGAAAAAGACGGCATTGGTAACAGGCGGTTCAGGCGGGATAGGCTCGGAGATATGCAGGGTGCTTGCTGAGAACGGCTGGCAGGTGGCTGTATGCTACAAGAGCGGCAGGGCGGCTGCGGAAGCTTTAGTATCTGAACTTAAAGAGCGTGGCTTATGTGCGGAGGTTTTTTACTGTGACATTGGCGACAAGGACAGCATAGACAAGTGCGTGGAGGAAGTCAGGGATAGTTTGGGTTTTGTTTCGCTTCTTGTAAACAACGCAGGCACGGCGGACATAGAACTTTTCACAGACATGACGGACGAGAAGCTGTGTGAAATGATGAACGTGAATTTGCTTGGTGCGATGCGCATGAGCAGGGCGGTGCTTCCTGAGATGATAAGGGAACACAGTGGAAACGTCATAAACATAACGTCCGTATGGGGAGAGAAGGGAGCTTCCTGCGAGGTGGCATACTCGGCGGCAAAGGCAGGGCTTATAGGCTTCACAAAGGCTTTGGCGAGGGAAGTTGCCATAAGCGGCATAAGGGTGAACTGTGTATCCTGCGGAATGATAGACACGAAAATGAATGGCGAGCTGACGGAGGAAGATGTTCGAGTGATAGTTGATGACATACCGGCTGGGCGGATAGGCACGCCGAGAGATGTGGCGAATGTGGTGCGGTTTCTCAGCAGTGAGGGTGCGGATTACATTCACGGGCAGGTCGTCAGGGTGGACGGTTGCTGGATATAGGTCACTCGCCGTGACGGGCATTTTACGCCGTATATTGTGGTGTAAAGCACTTTTGCACCGCTACCCTATAATTTGCGTAAATACGCCGTGTATACTCTCCGCCCACATCTGCATATACTAAGTTAAAATGTTTCTCCCCAACAGGACAAGGAGGTCAGTATATGGATTATCTTATGCTTGTGGATAAATTCAATCCTATTGATGTGGGCTTTTGCAGCTTAGTTGAGCTGACAGAGGTAAACGGCAAGCTCGTTGAATCTCAGGCTGGAAGCAGGCTCAGGCTCTTGCTACAAAAGGCGGAGGCTGAGGGCATAAAGCTGAAAATTATTTCTGCCTACCGCTCTTTTGAATATCAGCAGATGCTTTGGGAGCGTGAGGTCTCTCACGAAATGTGGGGA
>CALEJX010000182.1 GCA_937898375.1 uncultured Ruminococcus sp. | reverse complement strand
AACAACACGATCTTGCTCTTAAGTGCTTTCTTAACTATCTCCACTGTAGATACCTCGATATCAGAGGAAACATACGTAAGCACAGTGGTGCAGTTTTTATATTCCTCGCTGTCAAGGAAAGCCTGCTGAACAGCCACGTCTGCCTGTTTTCTATCACTGGCAGACATACCAAGGCGTATCTCTTTGAAATGCTTTCTTAAAGCTTTTTTATCTGTCATTTGCTCTGCATACCTGATTCAAGGGCTTCTGCCTTTTCTTTTGAAACAAGAAGCTCAACAAGCTTAAGCGCAAACTTCATGCTGCAGCCTGCGCCCTTTGCAGTGATATACTTGCCGTCAACAGCCACAAGTCTTGCAGAATGTATAGCGCCTTTAAGATCCTTTTCATAGCCAGGGAAACAAGTTGCATACCTGCCGTCGAGAAGTCCCTTATGACCGATTATAGAAGGTGCAGCACATATTGCGGCAATATACCTGTTATTGTCAGCACAGTAATCAACTGCGCCAAGCACATCAGGGCTTGCTTCAAGATTTAAAGTACCCGGCATACCGCCTGGAAGAACTATCATTTCAAGTTCGTCGTTGAGAACTATCTTATCCACTGTTATATCGGTCTTAACAGGAACATTGTGTGAGCTGACTATCATGTCAGAGCCTACGCCTACTGTAAAAACTTCAACGCCTGCTCGTCTAAGCAGATCCACAGGGGCAAGAGCCTCCATTTCCTCAAAACCATTGGCAAGAAATACATAAACCATAACAAATGACTCCTTTCGATCACCTGAAAGTAATTACATTTTTATTCAAAAGGAAAGCAGGATTGTAAGAAAGCTTTGACTTTCTAAGACCCTCTATTCCAAGATCTTCTTCCCTGTTGATGAAGCTGAGACCCCTTGCATTATGCGCCGCAAACTGACTGCACAGCATAGGGTATGCGCCCTGAACGTCAGCAAGCGCCTTTTCGATATGCACCACAAAGGTATCTGAATTTATCTGTTCACCAACTGTAAAGCCTGTCATTTTATCATTTCTGTAAAGCACAGCGCCTTTAAGTCCGAGCTTATCCATATTCGTAAGAAAAAGATTTATGGCATACTGCTCAACTACCGCTGAGAGGTCGTCAGCGCTGTCATTCTTATTATAAAACTCAGCCGAAAATTC
>CALEJX010000181.1 GCA_937898375.1 uncultured Ruminococcus sp. | reverse complement strand
GCCACAGCGTTCACAGAGCTTACAGTCAAGACTACATACAGCTATCAGACCCCGTGGACAGACGGTCTTATGCTGGAGGGTCAGCTTCCTTGGCTCACAAGCTATCAGGAACTCAGGGACTATACGAATTTGTGATATTGGGAAGTGTTACCGAAGATGAACAGACTTAATATCGTGCTTGTAGAACCGCAGATACCGCAGAACACAGGCAATATTTCAAGGACTTGTGCGGTGACTGGTGCGGCACTGCATCTTGTGAAGCCTTACGGATTTGAGATAAGCGACAAAAAGCTAAAGCGTGCAGGGCTTGATTATTGGGATAAGCTTGAAATATACGAGTATGATAATATCGATGACTTTTTTTCTAAGAACAGCGGCGAGTTCTATTTCTTTACCACAAAGGGCAGAAAGGTACACTCAGATGTGGATTATCCGCAGGATAAGGACGTGTACATAATTTTCGGCAGGGAGGACAAGGGTCTGCCTGAGAAACTGCTTTATGAAAATCCCCAAAGCTGTGTGAGGATACCAATGAGGAAAACGCTTAGAAGCCTTAATCTGTCAAACTCAGTGGCGATAGCCTGCTACGAAGTGTTAAGACAGTGGGATTATCCCGACCTTGGCAGAGAGGGCAAGCTGACGCAATATACATGGGACGAATAAAATAAATAAAAAACGGAGGGTGAACTAATGGCAAAAATAAAATTTCTTACCGACTCAGCAAGCGATATCACCGAGGAGCTTGTAAAGAATCTTGATATCCAGATAATGAATTTCAAGGTGGCAATGGGTGATAACAGCTACACATCAAGAGTAGATTTTGACAACGAGAAATTCTACAAAATGCTCGATGAGTTTGACGGCATACCTGTTACATCTCAGATAACCGCTTTTGAATATCAGGAAACATTTGAAAAGCTCTACAGCGAGGGTTACACTGATGTTATAAATACTACCATAAACTCAAAAGGCTCGGCAACATACAACAACGCTGTTATGGCGGCAGAGGAGTTTTATTCCGCTCACCCTGAGGCAAAGGGCAAGTTCACTATATACAATATAGACGGCGAGAGCTACACAGGTGCATACGGCTATGCAGTAGTTCAGGGCGCAATGAAAGCCGCAAAGGACGTTCCTGCGGCTGATATCGTGGCTTTTATGGAGGACTGGATAAAGAACTGCGTTATTTTCTTTGCACCATATACTCTCAAATATGCAAAGAAGTCAGGCAGAATACCTTCTGCGGCGGCTTTCGTGGGCGAGGTAATGGGTCTTAGACCTATCATGAGGATACATGACCATGCTATCGTTACAGAAACAAAGGTAAGAGGCGACAAGGCTATCGTGCCAAAGATACTTGACCTTACAGTAAAAGAAATGATACCCCAGACCCCTTACTGCATCGTTTACGGCAATGACGACAGCGTTAGGGACGAAATGGTTCAGGCTATGACAAAGAAAGTGGGTTATCCCCCTGTGGAATGCTATCAGATAGGTGCTGCTATTGCGATAAATGCAGGTCCAAAGGTAACAGGCGTTATCTTTAAGGCACAGAAGAAGTAAATTTGATACGGATATAAAAAGACGGACGTTTCGTTTTGAAACGCCCGTTTTTTTCAGCCAATGCTGTTATTATTTGTTTTTGCGTGATTTTCTGCCTGCAACTACAAGTCCGCTTCCTGTGATAAGGATAGTAAAGAGGATACCGCCAAGGTCATTGCCTGTGTTTGGATTTGTGCTTCCTGCATTGTTTTTGACAGGTGTCTTGCTGTCAGTCGCTTTGCTGTCAGTGCCTGTTTTGCTATTGTTTGAACTTGTGTCTTTGCTGTCAGAGCTTGTATCAGTTGCTTTTGGCGTCATAGTCAAAACATTGTAGAACCAAATGGTTTCTCCATTATCGTCCAGACTGACCTGATCGTCTGTCAGAGCGATCTCCTGACCGTTTATATAGAGCTTTGTGTTCTTATCAAAGCGGTAGCCCTCTTCCATGCCCAAGTCG
>CALEJX010000180.1 GCA_937898375.1 uncultured Ruminococcus sp. | reverse complement strand
TACCGCAAGTACCTTTTACAGCCTTGCCGTCATTAGTCATTTCCTTAAGGACTTTCAGTTTGCCCTTTGCCTTTACTATCTCAGGCTCTGCGTCGCCATTTCTTACAGCAATACCGGCAGAGTCATAACCTCTGTATTCAAGCTTAGACAGGCCGTCCAAAAGGATCGGGGCAGCCTCGTTATTTCCAGTAAATCCAACAATTCCGCACATAACAGTGTCTCCTTTTAAGTTTTATTTTTGTTGATGTAATCTTCTATAGCAGGTCTATTTGGAGGAAAGATATCCTCGGGAAGGTCGCAAATATCCATAAATTTAAGCTGTGAGACCTCAGAAGCCTGCATTTTAAGCTCGCCCGTATACTCACGGCAGACGTAAACGATATCAACATTTGACACCATATCGCCGTTTGGATAAGTATACTGCATTTTTTCGCCTGAATAGATGCCAAGCAATTCAAGTTTTAGGGCTTTAAGCCCTGTTTCCTCAAAAAGCTCTCTTTCAGCAGTCTGCTCAACAGACTCTCCAAGCTCCACTGAGCCGCCTGCATAGCCCCAGCTTCCGCAGTCAGTTCTCTGCTGCATGAGCATTTGGCCTGCTTTATTTATTACTATTACGCTTGCTCCGACCTGCAGCAGTGGGGTGTGACCTAGGTGCTGGCGGAGGGACATTATATATTCTGACATTACACAGGCTCCCCAAAGGTATCAGGGTGACCAGGATCAAATATCTCGTTGCAGGTCATAACAGTAACAAGATCCTCAGTGTCACTGAGATTGATTATGTTATGGGTCCAGCCCGGTATCATGTGGATAGCCTCGATCTTATCTCCGCTGACCTCAAACTCAACTTTCTCTCCTGTGTTTATGTTACGCTCCTGTATCAGACCATGACCATGGACAACAATAAACAGCTCCCATTTTGAGTTGTGCCAATGCTGACCCTTAGTGATACCCGCCTTGCTTATATTTATACTTACCTGTCCGCAATCCTCTGTATGAACAAGCTCAGTAAAACTGCCTCTGTCATCTACGTTCATTTTCAGCGCATACTTGAATTTATCTGTAGGAAGATAAGTCAGATACAAACTATACAGCTTCTTGGCAAAAGAACCCTTTGGCATTTTAGGCATAAGCAGGGTCTTAGGCTGCTGCTTAAATTCTTCAAGAAGATCTACTATCTCGCCCAAAGTTACCTTATGAGTAACAGGCACATAACAATATCTGCCCTTATCATCTGCAACAGGCGTCACGCCGTCAAACTCGCAATGCTTTTCCTTGCCCTCCAGGAGATCAAACATACCCTCCACAAGGTCATCAATGTAAAGAAGCTCCAGCTCGCTTGCTCTGTCATTTACTGAATACGGCTCGTCGTTAGCCACACAGTAGCATAGTGTTGACACAAAAGAATTGTACTTTGGTCTTGAATGCCCCATAAGGTTAGGAAATCTATATATTGCGACCTTTGCTCCTGTTTCTTCGGCATATTTCTGGAAAAGCTCTTCGCCTGCAAGCTTGCTTCTGCCATATTCGCCGTCATAACGCCCTATGAGCGTTGCCTGTATTGAAGATGAAAGCATGATAGTTGCCTTGTTTTCATACCTTTTCAGAGTATCGAGAAGTTTTGACACAAACCCGAAGTTCCCTTTCATGAAGTCCTCGGTATTCTCAGGACGATTTACGCCTGCAAGATTAAAAACAAAGTCCGCTTTCTTGCAATACTCGTCAAGCTGTTCCTCGGTTGAATCTATATCATATTCATATATTTCTTCAAGGGAAATATCAGGTCTTGTTCGGTTTTTGTTGTCTCTGATATTTTTCAGATTATTTACAAGGGCTGTTCCAACCATGCCCTTTGCGCCTGTAACCAATATCTTCATATTTTCACGTTCCTTACTGATCTTTTCTCCAGACCATTTTATTGACTACATTAACATATCC
>CALEJX010000179.1 GCA_937898375.1 uncultured Ruminococcus sp. | reverse complement strand
ATCGATATATCTCTTTCGAGCTGTTCTTTTCTTTTGTCGCAGATATTGTCAAGTATCATTTTTTTATCCTCTGTTAGTAAGTTCAACAAGTTCTTCAAGCTTTTTGAGAGCCTTGCCGCTGTCTATCATTTCAGCCGCTTTCTTTACGCCCTCTTCAATGCTGTCGCATTTGCCACAAATATAAAGTGCACAGCCTGAGTTGAGAAGAACGATATCTCTCTTTGCACCTTTGATAGAACCCTCAAGAATACCTCTTGTGATAGCTGCGTTGCCCTTTGCGTCCTCGCCAACGATGTCGGCAAGCTTTCCTCTCTTAAGACCAAAGTCCTCAGGCTTTATCTCATACTTGATAAGCTTTCCGCCATTTATCTCGCAGATAGTTGTAGGAGCTGATATAGAAACTTCGTCAAGTCTGTCGTTGCCGTAAACGAGCATTGCTCTTTTTATGCCAAGATTCATAAGCACCTTAGCCATAGGCTCCAGCAGGTCAGGGTCATATGTGCCGAGTATCATATAGTCAGCCTTTGCAGGATTTGCAAGAGGTCCGAGAATGTTGAAAACTGTTCTTACGCCTATCTGCGCTCTTGTAGGTCCAACAAATCTCATTGCCGAGTGATATGACTGTGCAAACAGGAATGAAAGTCCGATCTCGTCAAGTGACTTTTCAGCCTGTTCGTGTGTTGATTGTATCTTTACACCAAGAGCTTCAAGAACGTCAGCCGCACCGCTCTTTGAAGAAACGCTTCTGTTGCCGTGCTTTGCGACTTTCTGTCCTGCCGCCGCAATTACAAATGAAGAAGTTGTGGAAATGTTGAAGCTGTTAGAGAGATCTCCGCCTGTACCAACGATATCAAGAGTACCCTTGACATTGACCTTTGACATTTTTTCTCTCATTACCTTTGCAAAGCCTGTTATCTCGTTGATAGTTTCGCCTTTCATTCTCAGGGCGGTGAGCAGGCAGGCGATCTGTGCGTTTGAAGCTCTGTCGCTCATGATGATATCCATTGCCTTGTAAGCTTCGTCCTCTGTGAGTGACTTTCCGTCGCATACTATTTTAAGATACTTTTTAAGCTCAACTCTTTCATTGTCAGGAAGAGCGGCGGACTTTGTTTTTGTGGTCTTTATGCCTGCGATATCGTTTAGGAAGTTTTCGATTATAATGTTTCCAACTTCGCCTGTGAGAACTGATTCAGGGTGGAACTGAACGCCGTAGGTCGGGTGTTCTCTGTGTCTTATTGCCATTATCTGAGCTTTATCGTCAGTTGCGATAACAGACAGGCAAGCAGGAAGTGAAATGCTGTCAACAACAAGTGAATGATATCTTGCGGCTTTTATTGTGCTTTTCAGACCGCTGAAAAGTGGGTTTGCTGTGTTCAGATTGATGTCTGTCTGCTTGCCGTGAAGCTGCTGTTTTGCGTGAACTATCTTTCCGCCGAAAGCCTCAGCTATAGCCTGATGACCTAGACAAACGCCAAGAATAGGAATCCTGCCGCTGAAAGTCTTTATGACCTCCTCAGAAATTCCTGCGTCCTTTGGATAACCAGGGCCAGGGGAGATGATGATAGCCGCAGGAGACATTTTTTCTATCTCATCAATGGTTATCTCGTCGTTTCTTGCTACTGTAATGTCTTTTGTGAGTACGCCTACAGCCTGATAAAGATTGTAGGTAAAGCTGTCGTAGTTGTCAATAAGTAAAATCATAGTAATCTTCCTTTACAGTACAAATTTATCAATAAAAGTTTTATCATTGAAATAGTTTATGCCGATAGCATTTCTTATTTCTGATACAGTTTCGTTTGAAACATCTATTGCACGCTGTGTGCCTTTTTTGAGTATTTCAAGAAGCTGTTCCTTGTTCTTTTCGTATTCTTCACGTCTTGCTCTGATAGGTGCGAGAAATTCCTGCATAACGTTGTTAAGAAACTTTTTGCACTTCAT
>CALEJX010000178.1 GCA_937898375.1 uncultured Ruminococcus sp. | reverse complement strand
GGATAAGAAATGCGACCCGCAGGTCGAGGGGGCAAAATTTATCAACGAGGAAAAGGGCGTAAAGTCTGCTGATGAAGCTTTGCAGGGTGCAATGGATATAATCGCTGAGGATATCTCTGATGACGCTGACCTGAGAAAGTACATAAGAACGCTGTTTTCACAGATAGGCGTTATAAGCTCAAAGGCGTCTGACGAGAATGCCGAGTCGGTGTATGAGAACTATTACGACTATGCCGAGGCTGTTGGAAAGATAGCAGGTCACAGAGTTTTGGCTTTGGACAGAGGCGAAAAAGAGGGCGTTCTGAAAGTGTCGGTGAATGTTCCCGAGGGTGCAGGGGAGAGAGCCTGCGTTTCAAAATATGTGAAAAACAAGTCAGAGTGCGGACAGCTTGTTACGGCGGCCTGCGAGGACGGCTACAAAAGGCTTATTTATCCGTCCATAGAGCGTGAGATAAGGGCGGAGCTTTCGGCGAACGCTCAGGAGGGCGCAATAAAGGTGTTCTCATCAAATCTCAGACAGCTTCTTATGCAGTCTCCTGTTAAGGACACTGTTACCCTTGGTCTTGACCCTGGATATGCCCACGGCTGTAAGACCGCTGTAGTGGACGCTACGGGCAAGGTGCTTGATACTGCGATAATCTACATTACTCCGCCGAAAAAGGATACGGAGCGTGCTAAGCGTATTCTGACAGGCTTTATAAAGAAATACGGCGTTACAACTATCTCCATAGGCAATGGCACTGCTTCAAGAGAAACTGAGCAGTTCACAGCCGAGCTTCTCAAAGAAATTCCGCAGAAAGTTTCTTACATGGTGGTGTCAGAAGCAGGCGCTTCCGTTTACTCCGCTTCAAAGCTTGCGGCTGAGGAGTTCCCTGAGTATGACGTTTCACTGCGTTCAGCGGTATCAATAGCACGCCGTTTGCAGGACCCTCTTGCAGAGCTTGTAAAGATAGACCCAAAGGCAATAGGCGTTGGACAGTATCAGCATGATATGCCAAAGGCGAGAATGGACGAGGCTTTAAAGGGCGTTGTTGAGGACTGCGTAAACTCTGTGGGCGTTGACCTTAACACAGCTTCATACTCCCTGTTGTCATACATATCGGGTATAAACATGACGGTTGCAAAGAACATTGTTTCCTATCGTGAGGAAAACGGCGCTTTCACAGAGAGAAAGCAGCTTATGAAAGTTCCAAAGCTTGGCGCAAAGGCGTTTGAGCAGTGCGCAGGCTTTTTGAGAGTGCGTGGCGGAAAAAATCCGCTGGATAACACGGCTGTTCACCCTGAGTCATACAAGGCTGCGCAGGCGCTTATCGACAGGTGCGGACTGAGCCTTGCGGACATGGGTGACGTGAAGCAGATTGCTGAGAAAGTCAATGCAATGGGCATGAAAAAGCTTGCCGCAGATATCGGAATAGGTGCGCCGACGTTAAAGGACATAGTAGGGGAGCTTGAAAAGCCCGGCCGTGACCCTCGTGACGAGCTGCCGCCACCGCTTATGAGAAGCGGCGACATTATGGAGCTTAAGGACTTGAAGCCAGGCATGGAGCTTATGGGTACGGTGAGAAACGTTATAGACTTCGGAGCGTTCGTTGATATCGGCGTTCACGAGGACGGACTTGTACACATTTCGCAGATGTGCGACAGATTTATAAAGCACCCTCTTGAAGTAGTAAAGGTCGGCGAGGTAGTGAAAGTGTGGGTACTTGACGTTGACCTTAGGAAAAAGCGTATTTCGCTGACTATGAAGAAGCCTAAGGGGTAAGGGACTTGGTATAGGTTGGATAAGAAAAAGGGCTGTGTGAGGACAGCCCTTTTGTTGTTTTACAAAATAAAAAAGCTTGCAGATATCCGCAAGCTTTTGGCGTTCCCGAGGTGATTCGAACACCCGACCTACCGCTTAGGAGGCGGTC
>CALEJX010000177.1 GCA_937898375.1 uncultured Ruminococcus sp. | reverse complement strand
GCTTATCAATGCGTTTATATTTTGAAGTTCCGGTAGCATATTTGAGTATCTTCTTACCTTCAAGCGTGATCTGATAGGACTGATTTATTGTATCGGTATGTGTCATATATCCGAGATCAGCCGTTACTTCTTTTGATACCTGCATTACCCAACGCATACTTTTCAGCCAGGCACAGATAGTACGAACATATTTATCCGACGTTCCTTCCGTATCAGATAACAGCTTATTTCTCTCGTCAGTTGTTGTGGCTGTATTCAGCCCTTGAAGAATTAATGCCTGTGGTATTGATGTGAAACCGGCTTCACCTACAAAACCGAGCTGACAGCCTATTTCAAATTTGGTCATACTCTTTCCGCATTCAAGCAAACTAAGAATACGGCACACAGGGGGATAGGATAAAAATGCTTCGGTCAATATTTCCTTTTCTTCTTTGCTGTCATCAGCTGAAACAGCATATCTATAACCAAGCTCACTTATACTGCAAGTATCTTTATCACGATCGTAATTCAGAAATCCAATGCTTACAGCCCACCTGAGAAAAGAATCCGCGGGCCAGTCGCTTTGATATTCTTTCCTCTTTCCGGGAAGCCCAGCCTGAACAATGCCCGAACACGGAGCATTGGTGCGAGTATAGCCCTTTGGTGTTCCTTTTCCTTTGAGAAGAGTATAGGGTATATTCATTTTGTTTTCACTGAGATACTTTATCATATCATCTTTATGATACTCGTCAGAGATCAGTCTCGGTATTTTATCTTCTCTCAGTTTTTTGTTGACCGCTGAATCAAGGACAAATACCCTTACAACATTTTTGAGATTTGATATTGTGTACGCTTCTTGCACCCACCCAAAAGTTCTTTTTTCAGCCATAATATCCTCCGATCAGTAGTTCGTTATCAAAACCTCTTTAGTCACGTTTTCACGATTGTTCGTATGATAATTGCAGTTATTATAATTGAAGTTGATACCGTGTACGGTATAGCCATTGTCAGCTATCCACTCTATCAAAGCATCGTTGGTGCTGCCTTTATGCTCTATAACGTTAGACAGAGCAAAGTTGACACCACGGTCTGACAACTCGGTAAGGATACGCATAAGGTCGAGATCGTCTTTTTCTGTCCAACCACGGAATCCTCTTTTGCCATCGTTATAACTGCCGCAGGTCAGAAGGTAGGGCGGGTCAGCATACAGGAAATCTCCCGTATGAAGAATGTCATAATCGAAATCGCAAAAATCCAATGCAGAAAAATGAATGTCATTGATCTGCTCCTTGAAAAGAATAAGATTGCTTCTCATGACATCATTAAAACTGCTTCTGTTTCTGCCGAACGGATTATTATAATCGTGACTGCTGTTGAACCTGAACTGATAATTGAAGCTGAAACACATCAGTACATAAAGGTCAAGAGGATCCTTGGTCTGATTGTAATGGTCACGAAACAGCTTGTATCCGTCCTCGTTGGTTTTGCTGAGCTGCCATTTTTCTATTGTTGTGTCAATGTAGTCAAGAATATACTCGACATCATGTTTTTGAAATTCCTGGAGGATCCCTATAACATGATAGTTTATATCATTGGCATATATGTTGTTGGCAACGGTATTGATGCTCACATCACAGCCACCGCAAAACAGGTCAACAAATGTATCTATATGCTCAGGAAAGCACTCCTGAATGGAGTTTATTATCCTGTATTTATTTCCTATATAATTAAAAGGTGCTTTAACAGCCATATCAATGCCTCCTCAAAAGGTATAACTGTTCTTTAAGT
>CALEJX010000176.1 GCA_937898375.1 uncultured Ruminococcus sp. | reverse complement strand
TCAAATTTGTCAGAAAGTATTCTTAATCAAGTCACAATTAACTTAGTTCTTTCGCTTTTTCTGCAAAATATTATCCTCTGCTTTCATAAAAAATCTATATACGTCCCCGAGAGAAGCAAGGTCACTGCATACTGTGTCAAGCAAATTCACGTTAAAAAGCAGTTTAGGGTCTTCGCTGTCAAAGCTTGCGCCGATATCCTTTTTGTTGAGCCACAAAGCGTCCTCACGGCTGGCGTTTGGAAAATGGTCACGCTTATATTCTTCCCCGAACAAAACGAACTTGCCGTTGTCTTTCAGCGCCTTGCGAGCCTTTTTGTATTCCTGCGCCCCTGCAAGTATCATCGCCCTCATTTCGTCCATGCTTTCTCTGTCGGTCTTGTAATATCCACAGCCGTAGCCGAAGCCGTGGGTAGAGATATAAAAATAGAACTCAGGCATGGGGTGATATTCGCTTTTATCACGCTGGCATTTAAGTGAACACCACACGCTCTCTCTGAATATCGGTCCGCCCTTGTTGTAGCGTGCGTCTTTATAAAGCCTTGAAATCTTTTTCGGGTTGCATACTATCCTGCTGTCGATATCGTTCATTATTGGCGTGAGCGCAGTGATAAGCTCCGCAAAAGGCTCTTCTATGAGCCTATGATAATCCGCCTTATGCTCCTTGAACCACTCCTTGCTGTCTCTCGTATGATTTTCAAACAAAAAGCCGATAGCTTCTTCACTAAATAGCATTTTTCTCTCTCCTTGATGTTTCTAAACTTATTATAGTATATCACAAAACGACGTTTTAATCAAGAAAAAAGAGCCTGCCGAAGCAAGCTCTCTTAATGACAAAATATTTATCAAAGCGTCTTTATAACGTCCTCGGCTATCTGCTCAGGGGTAAGGTGATTTTCTTTCAGCACTTCACCTACATCATAGCGGTCATAGAACTTCTTTTCAAGGCCGAAGCAAAGTGTCTTTACATCGCTGTCGCCGTAAAATCTTGCTATCTTCTCGCCAAAGCCGCCCTCGAGAACGCCGTCCTCAAGTGTGATAACGGTCTTGTGGTCAGCTTTAAGGCTTTCGAGCATATCCTTGTCAATGCCTGTGATATAGTAAGGATTTATGACAGTAGCCTTAACGCCTGTTTTTTCCTCGATAAGCTTTGCAGCCTCAACGCCCATGCCGTAGAACGAGCCAAGTGCGATAACAGCCACCTGACTTCCCTGCTGAGTTATCTCATACTTATTGAGCTTTGAAAGATCCTTTGTGAAAGGCTTGCCGTCTGAAACAAGGCTTGCAGGTACTCTGATAGCAACAGGGTGTTCGTTCTGTTCGAGTGACCAATCGAGCATTGCGAGATATTCTTCCTTTGTGACAGGAGCAAGATAAACAAGCTCAGGTATATTGGATATCATTGGTATATCGTAAATTCCAAGGTGAGTAACGTCATTCATGCCATAAACTGACGCCGCAAAAACAGCTATGGTAACAGGGCTTTTGTTAATGCAAACGTCCTGAGAAAGCTGGTCGTAGGTACGCTGTAAAAACGAGCTGTAAACGCCGTAGAAAGGCTTTCCGCCGTTCTTTGCGATACCTGACGCAAGTGCCGTTGCGTGTTCCTCTGCAATGCCAACATCAATAAACTGCTTGCCCGCTTTCTTTCTGACGTCAGGAGTAAAGCCGAAAACTGTAGGAGTAGCGGAAGTTATAGCACACACGGACTTGTCAGCCTGCATTTTTTCAAGAAGATAATTGCGGGTAACAGTGCCGTAATCCTCGCCCTCAAATGTGAAAAGGGACTTGCCTGTTTCAGGGTCGAAAGGCATACACCAATGCCACGTTTCTTTATCCTTTTCCGCAGGAGCATAGCCCTTGCCCTTTTGTGTTGCAATATGAACGACAACAGGCTTTTTGCTGTCCTTTACGCCCTCAAAAGCCTTGGTAAGAGAACCAATATCGTTGCCATCCTTAACGAAAACATAATCAAGACCCATTGCCTTGAAAAGATTACATTCAGCCTTGCCATCAGTATCACGGAGAAGCTTAAGATTTCTGTACATACCGCCGTGGTTTTCAGCGATAGACATATCGTTATCGTTCACAACAATGATAAAGTTTGTATCCATTTCTCCTGCGAAGTCGATACCCTCCAGAGCTTCGCCGCCGCTGAGAGAGCCGTCGCCGATAACAGCGATAACATTGCCCTCCTCGCCTTTGAGATCTCTAGCCTTTGCAAGACCGCTCGCAAGGCTCACGGAAGTTGAGGTGTGACCAACGTTAAAGAAGTCATGCTCGCTCTCCTCAGGATTTGTGTAGCCTGAGATATCGTCGAATTTGTCAACGTCAAGGTAGGAATCTTTTCTGCCTGTGAGCATTTTATGCGGATAGCTCTGATGTGAAACATCAAAAACTATCTTGTCCTTTGGTGACTCAAAAACATAGTGCATTGCAATAGTAGCTTCCACCATGCCGAAGTTAGGTCCAAAGTGACCGCCGTGCTTGCTGAGCCTAAAAAGCAGAGCCTTTCTCATTTCCTCAGCCAGCGCTGTCATCTCCTCAACAGTAAGCTTTTTAACGTCGGCAGGTGAGTTTATTTTTTCAAGATACATTTTCAATTCCTCCTGTTTTGCTTATAATATTTCTTAGCTTTAGCTTACATACATTGTACCACTTGGAGTTAGCTCCAAGTCAACAGGGTATCGATATATTTTACATTTTATTAACAACTGACATAACCAAAAAAAGCACGATCATGTGCCGTGCTTCAGTCTGTCGAAAAACGCTCAAATAACGGGCGAACGCTGTTCGCCCCTACATATATCCCCGCTTGTTTGAAAAAACGCAAAGCAAAGGTACGGCATATTTCTAAAAAATGCACCGCACCCCTACAAAATGATATTGATACGTTATTTTGTGTAGGGGCGACCTAAGGTCGCCCGTTGCTTTGATAACTTTTTAGCCCTTGCAAAAATCTCATGCCGTGCTATAATTATAATATCACATCAGAAAGGTCTTGAAATTATGGAATATAAAATCATAGACATAAGCGAAGAAGATTACGGCTGCGAGGGCATACCTGAGGGCAGCGAACTCATGTGCAGCGTTTTGCTTGAAAGCCCTGACGGCGCACGCAAGTGGGTAAAAATGGCTGACAGATATCTCAGAGAAAATAACATTGATATAGGCAGTATCATCGCAGACTAGCCTGCGTCCCCTGGGATATCACGCATTATCCACGCAAGTTGTTCTTCTGTAGGCTCTTCTATCTCGTAGCCGTTGACATGGTTGCCCTTGAAACAGCTTTGATACAGCTCCACCCATGCAAATGTTGACAGTTTGCAATCAGCATAGTCTTCCTTTTCGCCTTTGTACGGCAGATCTTCAGGATAACAGGTCTTTATTATAGCATTTCCATAAGGGGTACAATCCGAGAACTTACTCTTATTACTTCCAAAAGTGTCTTCACAGCACACTCCCCTCAGTGAATATCTTGCCGCAAGATATTTTTCGCCCTCCTCATCAGGGTGCTTTTTAAACGCTATCTGCGCCAGCTCGACAGTAGCTTCTGCGGCGTATATATGACTAGGGATCAAAAAGCCGTTGTGAAGCTCAAATATCTTGTCCTTGTAATGAAATGTCCTGCGCTTTTCGATAGTGCCATATTCTGCATACTGAAAAATGTTCAGCTCAGGATCATCAGAGTAATAGTCGGTGACATTTTCCCCTGCCTTACTGCGGAAATAGCGTTCTTTCTGCGCTTCAAGCTTGCCCCATTCCACATTTTCATCAGAGAAATAATTGCGTTCAAATTCGTCGATATCCTCAGTAAAAAATGAAGCCGTGCCGCTTGTGCATGAGGGACAGTTGGCGTCAAATAAGGTTATTTTGTATATCATATAAATTATCCTTTCCCAAAAGCAGTATCCAAAGTTTTCGGTACTGCTCAGCTTGTTGAAAAAGTCCGAAACAAGTGGGACGTCGTATTTCTGCAAAGCAGAAATTGCGCCGCTCCCCTACAAATGGCGTAAATACGCTGTTTATATGTAGGGGCGAACAGCGTTCGCCCGTTATTTGGGCGTTTTTCGACAGTCTCAGCAGTACCCAAGATCTTTGGTACTGCTTTTTATTATATCATATCATGTTTCCTTTTTAGGTAAACTTGGCTATTTTTCTTTGGTGTAAAGAATTCTTAAACAAAACTTAGTTGCCTATTCATTGAAACAAAATCAAGTTGTCTATCAGGCTCGGCACCTGCATTGTTTATTTCTTTATTTATTTCCAGATATGACCTGTTACTGTATTCCGCTTTACGCAGTTTCAGTTGGTAGATCAAGTCAAAGTTCTTTGTTATAGAATCCTGCTTGAGAGCAGAAAAGCATATTGTCTGCAGCTTGAATTTGTTGACTATCTTAATAAATACATCAAGCAAATGGGCAGATGATGTTTCGCCAAATGGATTATCTATCAGAAAAACAGATCTTACCTCGTCATTATCATCTATGGTCTGGCGCCTCCTTGCATATGATACAAGAGCTGTATAGACCACAAAATAAACAAGAAAATGCTCACCGCCAGAATAACGAGACTCCCATCTTTCAAGCCTGCTGTTACGCTCGTCCTCCAGACTTTTCCACACTTTTATCTCAACAGAATTACTTCCTGTGATAGCATTAAAAAGCAGTCTGTCTGAAAAGTATGAATTTACTTGTCTGAGCAGATCATCACCTTTTATTTCCTCTGATTCAA
>CALEJX010000175.1 GCA_937898375.1 uncultured Ruminococcus sp. | reverse complement strand
CAGATTTTTGTTCAGGCATATGATAATGTAGGAAATTATTCCGATGAACAAACTCCAAAAGCATTTGTTGCGGATGATATTCCTCCTGAAATAAATATTTCCGAAATCGGCGGCAGCAGATACAGCGACGCAAACGGAAACAAGCTCTTTACTGATGATATTGCCGTAACAGTAACTATAACAGATACTAAATCAGGCATCAGAGAAATCGGTTATTATCAGACGTCCGAAAACGACGGATTTGAGAGAAGAGTTCTTGAAATCGATGGGACAGGCGTTGAGGTAGATTCCGAGATAGGCGACGGCTGGGTCATAGTAAAAAAAGACGTAAATCTTGTAACTGAGATCACAAAAACATTTATTTTCGATAAAGATAATAACGATATCACATTAACATTTGACGCGATGGATAATTCAGGTAATGTAAATGAAAGTGTTCAAAGTGAGACATTCACTATCGACAAAACTGCTCCGATTATAAATGTGGATATTAACAATGGAATCAATAATACGATTTATTACAATGCCGAAAACAGAGCGGTAATGACGATTGATGTAATTGAAAGAAACTTTGACGCAAGATTGATTCAAGCTGAAATTGAAAATACTTACAACGGAAATGTTCCGAATATTAGCTTTCAGGATCTATCTGTTACAGAACACAGAGCTGTCATTACTTTCAGTGAAGGTGATTACACTTTTGGTATCAGAGGTACTGATCTGGGGGGACATTCGGCAGGGGTAAATCTTGATCATGAGAAAGTACAAAGATTTTATGTTGATGAAACTTCTCCTGTAGTTGAAGAAAATTTCAGCGACTTTATAAACCGTGATAATGACAATTATTTTAATACTAAGAAAACCGCTGTTATTAAAATCACCGAGCACAACTTTGATCCTAGCCTTGTCGGTTTGAAAATACTGAAAAAGGATGCGGGAGCAAAGCATAACGAGAATGATTTTACTGATGTCACATACTCTATGGTAAGTATGGCAGATTGGTCTGATGATATTGATACACATACGCTCTCAATTATATTTGATGATGATGCTGTATACCGTGTTGAAATATCTCCGTCAGATCCCTCCGAAAATACTTCCGGCTATAAAAGCTCAGAAATCTTCGAGATAGATACGACACTTCCCGTTGTATCATCAAAAAATGGTATTCTTGTCGATGAAAAGAATGCTCTGAATTTTCTGGATATATATCCGTATGAGAGAAAGGACGAGGCAGCCCCGACGGTCGAATTTACAGACGTAAATTTTGATCATATAAAGTATGACCTTACTGTTTATACGCCTGAGTATACAAATGGCAGAGAACTTTCGGAAGTAAAGCCTGTTAGTGTATATCTTGACTCTGACAAAGATAAAGCGGGTATATTTAAGGGGAATTTATTCACTCTACCTGATTTTTCTAAAGACGGAGTTTATGCATTGGAACTAATAGCAGTAGATAAAGCTGGTAACGAAAGTGTTCTTAATTCAAACACATACATGAGAATCGTGGACAGCGATGTTCTTGCGTATATTTCAAACAGCAATGCAGCGGAAAAAACAGGCTGGTACTCATTTCAATATGAAAACGGAGAACCTATAAGCAAGCGTCCAGATAATTTTAGCGACATAGATATTGTTGTTCTTGCTAAAACAAATTCTCAAACCGATATAGTTCTTAGAGATTACAATGGTGAAGAAAAGAATACCGATCTGCAGGCTCAGACTGATAATAGTATGTATGGTGTAAGTGTTTACAGATATACTTTGAAGTCAGATTATTTTAAGGAAAACTTTCAAGAAGATACAGATACAGAACTATATTTGTCTGTAAAAAATGAAAACGGAAGGATCGATTTGGGCAAAATGCATATTGATAATATTCCGCCTTCGTGTAATATTCCTAATGATTTGAAATCATGGCATTGGTATTATGGAAACGAATCTCGCACAATTACTGTTACAAATATAAGCGAGTTACTTGATGAAACAAGGTGTAAAGTATATGATAACGGTAAAGCGATTGATTTTACTTACTCGGCAGCTGAAGGCAGCCTGTCGTTTACGCTTAACGGAGGTTGGCATAATGTAGGAATTACACTTGAAGATGTTGCGGGCAACACATACAGTGTTCAGGAGGTCGATAATATTCATATCGGGTATTTTTGGCTGTGGATCATTATAATAGCCTCTGTCATATTCATCGGAATAACTATTACGATAGTTTATTTTGTTAGAAAAAAGCGATATAGTTAAATACATAGATATAAACTTGATATAGAGTATAACAAAAGCTTTTAAAGCCGAAAGTTATACTCCTTTTTCTTATCAGACCTTTTTGTTTTAAAAGCAGAAAGGTCTATTTTTATGTCCATTTTTAAGACATGGCAATGCTATATTGCCAAATATCCGTAGCCTTCGTTTTGATTCAGAACAAGAAAATCAAAACGGAGGAATAAAAAATGAGCAAAAAC
>CALEJX010000174.1 GCA_937898375.1 uncultured Ruminococcus sp. | reverse complement strand
CAGAACAACAGACATGACACAATGCAGTGAAATGCGGCACATAATAATGTTTTCACTGCCACTGCTTGCAGGAAATCTTTTGCAGCAGACTTACAATATAGTAGACACTATGGTGGTGGGGCGTTATCTGGGCGATGACGCCCTTGCCGCTGTTGGTGCAACAGGCTCTATAACATATCTTTTTTACACCCTTTGCATAGGGCTTTCAGTAGGCGCAGGAATAATCGCCGCACAGTATTTCGGCGCTGGCAAGCAAGATGCACTGCGGTCGGCAGTATTCAATTCGGCACTTGTTACGGCTATCTTCGGTGTTGTCATAAGCCTTTTATCCGTGCCTGCCGCAAGACCGATACTGGAGCTTTTAAAAGTTCCTGACAAGCTTATCGGAGATTCTGCGGCTTATATGCAGATAGCCTGCGGCGGAACGATAGCGGTGGCGGCATACAATTGGATAAACGCCATAATGAGGGCTTTGGGCGACTCGAAAACGCCGCTGATATTCTTAGGTGCGGCAAGCTTGCTAAATGCCCTGCTTGACCTGCTTTTCGTGGTGGTGTTCAAATTCGGCATAACAGGTGCGGCATGGGCGACAGTGCTCACGCAGGCGCTTTCCGCTATATCCTGCATCGTGTACTGCTTTGCAGTTAGCGGAGAAATAAAGCTCACCGCCGATGACCTCCACGCTGATAAGGACATGATGAGCCGATGTGTGAAAACAGGCGTGCCTATTGCGATACAAAACGGACTTATCTCCGTATCAATGGTGGCGCTCCAGCGTGTGACAAACGGCTTTGGCGAGACAGTTATGGCGGCTTACACAGTTTCAATGCGTATCGAGCAGTTCGTTCAACAGCCGTTTTCTTCACTTAATGCGGCAGTCTCAACATTCACGGGACAGAATATCGGCGCAGGAAAAGAGAAACGTGCGCAGAAAGGTCTTGCCTGCGCAATAAAGATATCGGTGATATTCTCGGCTGTGGTGCTTGTGCTTTTCACTCTGTTCGGCGGAGCGATAACATCTTGGTTTGTCAAGGGCAAGGCTGTTATAAGCATATCGACGAAAGCGCTTATCATAACCTCACTTTTCTACTGGTCGCTGGGAATTATCCACACCACAAGGGGCTTTTTGAACGGCGCAGGCGACACAAACTATGCCCTTGTAAACGGCATGGCGGAAGTAATATGCAGGATAGGGCTTTCACTAATCCTCACAAGGTTAGCTTTCATAGGCTTTTGGGGTATATGGTACACCACCGCCGCAACGTGGTTTGTGACGGCTATGGTGAGCCTTATAAGGTACAAGGGCGGAAAATGGAAGCTTCATGCCATTGTTAAATAGGTTTTTATAACTGCTGTACCAACTTGGTGCGGCAGTTTTTTCATATCAGACCGAAACAGTTTCATATTATATATGAAATATTCATATGAAACTATATTAAAATTTCACAGTGCTGTGGTACAATATAATAAAAGGAGTGATGAGCAATGAACATTACCGAATTTGCAAAAGCCGCAGGAGTATCAAAATCCGCCGTGAGCAGATATTTCAATGACGGCTATGTGAGTGAAGAAAAGCGCAGGCTTATTGAAGCCGCCATAGAGGTCACAGGCTATGCCCCAAGCGTTCAAGCACAGAATGTGAGAACGAGGGTAACAAAGCTTGTGGGAGTCATCATACCAAAGCTTTCAAGCGAGAGCTGTGCAAGAGAGGTCGAAGGCATAAGTCAGGTACTCAGCGAACAGGGCTATCAGCTTTTGCTTGTGAACTCTGCCAACGACCCTAAGAAAGAAGTGGAATATTTGGAGCTTTTCCGAAGCAATCGTGTTGACGGCGTTATCTTTTTGGCGTCTGTTTTCACGCCGCTCCATGACGCTGTGCTGAAAAAAATGCGTGTGCCGGTGGTCATTGTGGGTCAGGAATACAAGGGTGCAAACTGCGTTTGTCATGACGATTACAAAGCCGCCTATGCCGCAGAGAAGCTTATGCTTGACAAAGGCTGCAAAAAGCCTGCTTTTATCGGTGTTACCAAGCAGGACAAGGCGGCAGGTCAGGCAAGGAAAGAGGGCTTTCTTCATGCGCTTTCTGAAAGCGGTATCAGCATTGAAAGGGCTGATATGCAGACGGCGGAGTTTAACATGGGCTCGGGTCATGAAAAGGCTTTGGCTTTGCTGAGGAGCGGCAGAAAGTACGATCACATTTTCTGCGCCACCGACAGCATTGCCGCAGGTGCGCTCCTTGCCTGCCGTGAGCAAGGTTTGAAAGTCCCCGAAGATATAATGATAGCAGGGATAGGCGACTCTCAGCTTTGCAAGGTCACGTCAACTCCCCTGACTTCCGTGCATTTTCACTACCGCACCGCAGGCATTGAAGCGGCGCAAATGCTGCTCAATTCCCTAAAGCGAGAAAGCTCTATACCAAGAACGCTGACCCTTGATC
>CALEJX010000173.1 GCA_937898375.1 uncultured Ruminococcus sp. | reverse complement strand
TCCACTGCCGTTATCTCAGGAAAAATTATCTCCTTTTCCCCGAGAATTTCCGCCGAGCCGACCATAACAGCCACCACAGCGAGGGATATCCCCATAGCTATATTTTGATTTTTATTCATTGCTTCACCTTGATGTTTTTTCTTTATTATAACATAAAGGGAAGCTGTTTTCAATCGTTGGTGTCAAAAATGCTCGTCTGACCGTCACTCACGTCAAACTCGTTTTCGTAAGCAAAAATCTCCTCAGGGCGGTACATGACGCCGTGACTTTTGCACTGAGATACAAAAATATCCATGAGTTTCTTATTGTTCGGACTATTGCAGATGTAGGAGTTCCCAAAAGTGCGGATATACTTTTCTTTCATGCCCGGAAAATGCTCGTCAAGCTTCTTGTAAAAATACTCTCTGTCGCCCTCACGGAGAGTGACACCGAAGCTGAAGCATATTTTATCCCCTTAACGCCTGCATCAAAGCACATATCCAAAATGCGGCGTAGATTTTCTTCCATATCGTTTATATAAGGCAGGATAGGCGAGAGCCACACAACAGTAGGGATATCACGCCGCTGAAACTCTTTCAGCACCTCGTATCGCCTTTGAGTGGTGCAAACATTCGGCTCTAGTATCCTGCAAAGCTTTTCGTCAGCCGTTATAAGTGTCATTGCAATGACCGCCTTGCTTTTTTTGGTTTATGCGCTGGATAATATCAATATCACGAAGTATCTTGTCAGACTTTGTTATAGGTGTGACTCCGAAGCCGTATTTTTCTATTGTCATAAGGCTTTTCAGCGTGAGCTGCACCGTCATTTCAAGGGGCATATAAGGGTCGCACATTGCGCCCATGCCTATCATGCACCTGCGGCGTTTGCGCCTTAATGCTTCTTCAAGCAGCTCCACAGCGTTTTCTTTTATTTCGATATCTTCAAAATCATGCTGCATATTGTAACATACCGAACGGCTGTCGCAGTAAATACAACCATGCTGACAGCCACGATATAAATTCATGCCGTTTTTGGGTGAGAGTATACCTTTTGCCTTTGTAAAGTGCATAGCTTTTTCCTCCATGATTTGTTACTAACACTATAGCACATATGTTCTGTAATGTCAAGGCTTGAAAAACGCTGTCAAAGGTGCTATAATGAATAAAAAGCCAAAAGGTGAGATGAAAATGAGAAATATACCTACAGATATTTACATAGAAAATGGAGCGGTAAAAAATCACGGGGTCGAGATAGCGGCACTTGGCACTAAAGCCATGATAGTCACAGGCAGACATTCTTCTGCGGTGAATGGCTCCCTTGATGATGTCAGGGCGGCGCTTGAAAGTCAGGGCATTGGATATGTGATATATAACGATATCGAGGAAAACCCCTCCGTGGAAACTGTTTACACGGCGGCAACGGCGGCGGTAAAATACGGCGTGGATATGTTCGTGGCAGTGGGCGGCGGCTCGCCAATGGACGCAAGCAAGGCGATATCAATGCTTGCTAAGAATGGGATAGTTTGCGAAAATGCTGAGTTCTCTGAAACTGAGGGAGTTGTAAAGGCTGAGAAGTGCGAGCTTTCAGACAGCATTGCCAAGGTTGAGGAGCTTTTGTACACTTCTGCCAAGTTGCCTTTTTATCCTATAGTCTGTGTGCCTACCACTTGCGGAACAGGCTCGGAGGCTACCCCTTATTCTATTCTGACTTCCCACATCAAGCAGACCAAAAAATCCATTGCTCACAAAATTTTTCCGTCACTTGCATTGGTTGACTACAGCTATCTTAAAACCTCCTCATACAGCGGCATGAAAAGCACCTGCGTTGACGCACTTGCTCACATGATAGAGTCACGGCTCAACACCAACGCAAATGCGTTCAGCCGTGCATATGCAGAGGAGGGCATGAAGCTTTGGGCAAGGTGCAAAGACTGCCTTGAAACTGAAGAAAGCTTTGCTCATATGACAGACGAGGAGTTTGCAACTTTCATGCAGGCTTCAGTGCTTGCAGGCATGGCGATAGCCTACACAGGTACGAGCATACCTCATGGTCTGAGCTATACTTTGACCTATGAAAATGGCGTGCCGCACGGCAAGGCTGTTGGCGTTTTTCTGTCGGGCTTTTTGAAAAATTACGGCGACAGCGTCGAAGCTGAGTATGTTGTAAGACAGCTTCTTGGTTTTGACAATTTTGACGCTTTCAGAGATTATATCAGAACGCTTTTTGGCAAGCTGGATATGTCAGAGAAGCTTTGGAAAAAGGACAGAGACGGAATACTTGCCAATCCTGCCAAGCTGAAAAATTATCCTTTTGAACTTACGGCAGATGTGCTTGACGATTATGTTCGATATTATAACGCATAAAAAATGCTGTCAGGGCGGTGGCTCTGACAGCTTTTTTATTACATTTTCGCAAGCCTGTCTATCTCTGCAAGCTCGGCTTCTGTGAAGTCAATGCGGTCAAGACAGCCTATGTTCTCGGTTATCTGCTCAGGACGGCTCGCACCTATAAGCACAGTGGTAACAGCCTTATTGTGAAGCACCCATGAAAGCGCCATTTGCGAAAGGGTCTGCCCTCTTGAAGCGGCGATATTATTAAGCTTGTTGAGCTTTTTTACCATTTTATCATCAAGCTCGTTGCCTATCCAAGTCTCACCTCTGCCTACCCGTGAGTCGGCTGGTATGCCTTTTAGATATTTACTTGTGAGGAAGCCTTGATACAGCGGCGAGAACACCGCAATGCCAAAGCCCTCTGAAAGTGCAAGGCTGTCAAGCTTATCGTTCTCTATCCAGCGGTTGAGTATGGAATATGAGGGCTGATTGATAATAAACGGCGTTTTAAGCTCACGGAAAATTTTCAGCATTTCGGCGGTGTCGGCGCTGTTGTAATTTGATATACCAACATAAAGCGACTTGCCCTGTCTTACTGCATTGTCAAGCGCAAGGGCGGTCTCTTCAAGGGGCGTTTCGGGATCTCTTACATGGTGATATAAAATGTCAACATATTCAAGTCCCATTCTTTTGAGCGATTGGTCAAGGCTTGCGGTGAGATATTTTCTCGAACCGTTTCTGTCGCCGTAAGGTCCTGCCCACATTTCATAGCCTGCCTTGGTGGAAATGCACATTTCGTCACGGAACTCTCTCATGCCACGGTCAAGTATCCTGCCGAAGTTTTCTTCTGCCGAGCCGTTGTAAGGATTTCCGTAGTTGTTTGCAAGGTCAAAATGCGTGATACCGCTGTTGAACGCAGTGTGTACCATTCTTTCCATGTTCTCAAAATTGTTTTTCAGGCTGAAATTCTGCCAAAATCCCAAAGACAATGCAGAAAGCTTAAGTCCGCTTTTTCCGCAGCGGTTGTATATCATTTTGTCATATCTTTTATCATCAGGTATAAACATTTCAAAAAAATCTCCTGTCAAATCGTATTAGTGCATAAATAATCACGCTAACTTTTATGATTATAGCATATTGTATTATCTATGTCAATGTGCTATAATTGAATAAGTTATATAATAAAAAATATGTGTGTAATGCACAATAAATGGAAAGGTAATAATATGAAAAATGATATGAATAGAAGAATTATCGCCGCTGTATGTGCTGTGGTCATGACGGGAGCAATGTTTGCAGGCTGTGCTAAAGAAACGGGCGGAAGCTCAAAAGCAGAGAGCGGTTCTGCCGGCTCTCAGGCTGTGACAACAACGGCTGAGCCTGTTGTAACTCTCCCTGCCACCACAAAGCAGGTCATAAACCCTGAACCTGCCACTTATGAAAGCTTAGGCGCTGACAAAGCTGAAAAGGAAAGCTTCAAGGAGAAGATTCAGTCGCAAAGCAAGATACCTGTTATAAGCGTTACAACTGCCCCTGACGATATGATAGCTTCAAGGGAGAAGTACACTTCCTGCGTGGTTGACGTTTTCAACTGCGACGAGGATATGGAGATAAACGAAGCTTCAGCAGGCATAAAGGTAAGAGGAAATTCAAGCGCATATTATGGTGACGTAAGTCAGATACTTGCAAACAAAGTGCCGTATAGGATAAAGTTCGATAAAAAGACGAATATGCTGGGGCTTAATAACGGCGCAGAGTGCAAAAGTTGGGTGCTGTTGAAATCGGATTGGGACCTTGTAAGAAACGATATCGCATTCCGCTTTGGCAGAACTATCATGGGCGACAGGAATTTCTGCTCAGACGGTCAGCTCGTTCATCTCTATGTGAACGAGGAGTTTCAGGGTGTTTATGAGCTTTGCGAGCAGTGTCAGATAAATCCAAACAGAGTGGATATTTCTGAGCCTGAGGAGGGCTACACCGACACTGATATCGGCTATTATCTTGAGCTTGACAACTATGCCGAAAGCGAGGAGGGCAATCATTATATAAGCATGGACTATGAAAAAGCCACTGTCACCGACATAAACGGCGAAACAAGGCAGTTCGTTCCTGCGGAATATTCTATCAAGAATGACCTTTATTCGCAAAATCAGATAGACTTTATCCACAAGTACCTTAACAACCTGTTCAAGATAGTTTATGAAGCTTGCGAGAACGGCAAGTATTACAAATTTGATGAAAATTATGACCTTGTTGACTCAGATGTTACCACCGCCGAAGAAGCCGTTTCTGCCGTTATGGATATAGACTCAGTGAGGGATATGTATATTCTCTATGAGATAGTTCATGACTATGACTGCGGCGAGGGAAGCTTCTATATGTGCGTTGATTTTTCAAAGGACAGCAAGTGTCCTAAACTGAAATTCACTTCTCCTTGGGATTTCAACTGGGCATATAATGACAGCACTGAGAAGTATTATGCAGGTGCATTCACAGACAAGAATTTTGTCGCTCAGAACGGCGACCGCTCAAACCCATGGTTTATCGTTCTTTGCAAGCAGGATTGGTTTATGGATACTGTCAAGGAAAAGTGGACTGAGATGAGCCAAGAAAAGCTTTTACAGGGCTGTATAAAAACAGAGCGTGAATATCTCAAAGAATATGACGCTGATCTTAGAAAGGGTGAGGAGTGGGGTCCTGATTCTGCGGAGGATCTTTTCAACTGGATAGAAAACCGCATTTATTGGCTCAACAGTCAATGGAAAATTAAGTCCGACGCTAGTAACAGCCCCTCTTAAATGATAATTTTTACTCAATTAATAAATCAGGCTTGAAAAATGCTGTAAAATCGGTATAATAAGATAGTATCCCCATATTGAAAGGAGGAAATGTCTGCAATGCAGGCATAATGAAATATGACGGAAAAATTATTCAAGCTGAAAGAAAATCACACTGATGTTAAAACTGAGATAATGGCGGGTGTGACGATTTTCATGACCATGGCATATATCCTTGCCATAAACCCGAGCATTCTCGGCAGCACGGGCATGGATCCTACAGCCGTGCTTCTTGCCACCTGTATCGCTTCTGTTATCGGAACAGTGTGCATGGGACTTATGGCAAATCTGCCTTTTGTGCTTTCCGCAGGCATGGGACTTAATGCCTACATGGCTTACACCGTTGTGGCAGGCTACGGCTATCCATGGCAGGTGGCACTGTTGGCGGTGTTTATTGAGGGTATCATTTTTATCGTGCTTTCTCTTACAAACGTCAGAGAAGCCATATTCAATGCAATACCTGTGGTACTGAAAAAAGCGGTGTCCGTTGGTATCGGTCTTTACATTGCCTTTATCGGACTTCAAAATGCAGGACTTTGCGTTGACAGCTCTGCGACCCTTGTTACAATAACAGGCTTCCGCAAGGACTTCACGACCTCGGGCATATGTGCGCTTCTCACTATCGTGGGTCTTTTCATCACTATTATCCTATATATCAAAAAAGTCCGTGGCTCTATTCTTATCGGTATAGTTGCAACATGGATAATAGGCATGATATGCCAGCTTGTAGGGCTGTATGTACCTGACGCTGAAAGCGGCTACAACTCGCTTTTTCCTACAATGTCACTTACCGATTTCTCAAAGCTTGGCGAAACTTTCGGTCAGTGCTTTAATGTTGATATGCACAGCGTTGGCATTTTCAACTTTATCGTTGTGGTATTCTCCTTCCTGTTCGTTGACCTTTTTGATACTTTAGGCACTCTTATCGGAGTATGTTCAAAGGCAGATATGCTTGACGAAAATGGCAGACTTCCACAGATAAAGCCTGCGCTTCTTGCTGATGCAGTTGCAACAACAGCAGGCGCAATTCTTGGCACTTCCACGACCACAACATTTGTTGAGTCCTCAGCAGGCGTTGCCGCAGGAGGAAGAACAGGTCTTACCTCTATCACAGCCGCAGTGCTGTTTGCACTGTCAATGTTCTTTGCGCCTATCTTCACGGCTATCCCGTCTTTTGCAACAGCTCCTGCACTTATAGTAGTAGGCTTTTTGATGTTCAGCTCTATCACTGATATCAAGTTTGATGACGGCAATTATACAAAAGCAATACCAGCATATCTCTGTATTCTTTCAATGCCGCTCTTCTACAGCATTTCACAGGGTATCTCCCTTGGAATAATCTCATACGTTGTTATAAATCTTGTTTGCGGAAAGCGCAAGGATATCACTCCGCTTATGTATGTGCTTGCAGTGCTTTTCGTGCTGAAATATGTTTTCTTATAAGGAGCGGTTTCAATGAACGGTTCGGACAAAATAAATGCAGACAGATTTTTAGGCTTTGCGAAAGTTTATGATGACAGCCGCCCGAAAGTGCCTGAACAGGCTGTGGATATCATCACAGACTATCTTGGCAGACAGCCAGAAATAGTGGTCGACCTTGGCTGCGGCACAGGGCTTTCCACCATGGTTTGGAAAGGTCACGCAAAGGAAGTTATCGGTATCGAGCCAAGTGACGATATGCTTGCGCAGGCTGAGAAAAAGGCTTGCGAGGGTGTGCGCTTTGTAAAAGGCTTTTCTGACAGCACAGGACTTGAAGATAATTCAGCGGACGCAGTGGTATGTTCACAATCTTTTCATTGGATGAACCCTGTGAACACGCTGAATGAAGCTGACCGCATACTGAAAAAGGGCGGCGTTTTCGCAACTGTTGACTGCGATTGGCCTGCGGTCTATGACCTTGAAGCAGAAAAGGCATACACAAAGCTTTTTGACAAGGTAAGAAAAGTCGAGCTTGAAACTGACGATATAAACGTGACATTTTCACGCTGGGAGAAGAAATATCACCTTGAAAATATCAAAAAGTCAGGTCATTTCAGCTATGTCCGTGAGATAGTTTTTCTCAGCCACGAGCCATGCACCACTGAGCGTTTCACCGCTCTTGCCATGAGCCAAGGTAGCTTGCAGACCATTCTGAAAGTAAGACCAGAGCTTATCGAAAAAGACCTTGACGAGTTTCTGAACGTCATGAAAAATATCAAAGGCAAAGATTCCTGTTCGTTCTGCTACAGAATGAGGATCGGCGTAAAATAACAAAAGCGGCAGCCGTTACCGACTGCCGTTATTTCTATATGTTCTTTATTATCTCTCTGAGCTTTTCCGTAAGCACCGCCGCAGCCTTTGTGTGGGTCTTTTCGGTAGGGTGCCAGTTTGCGGCAAAGCCGTCATTGGCTCCGTCCTGCTCATGGAACATCATTGAGCTTATCTTGTTGTCTGCATGGCTTTCAAGATATATTTCCATTCCCTCCTCAACAGCAGGGAATATCCTCTCGCCCATTATGCCAACAGTGCAGAGAATGTAAGCCTGCGGATTTTTCTCACGAACAACAGCAAGGAAATCAGCATAAAGCTTTGAGAACGCCGCCTGCCTGTCCTTAAAGTCACGGCAATAGCTGTCGTCATTCGTGCCGAGGTTTATAACAATTATCTGCGGAACATATCGGCTGAAATCCCATGGGATATTCTGCGGTGATACTCCTGCAAAATTTCCCCTTGAAAAGCCGTAACTGCAATAGAATTGTGGGATAGTCTGTTCGCTGATAGGCTCGTCGCCCTCTGTGTAGCCTGATACTATGCCGTAGCCGCTGGCTGAAAACATACTGTATTCAGCGTCAAGGGCTTTGGCAGTCTTGTAGGCGTAGGCTTTTGTCACGTCCTCAGTGGCGGTGGTGAACTGGTGGTTTTCGTCCTCGTCATCAACGCCGTAGCCGCAGGTGATAGAGTCACCGATAAATTCTATTTTGAGCTGCTTTTCAGGAAGTGCCTCAGCATTGCCCTCTGCGAAAGCTTCAACGCCCACTGCCGACATTGGAGATTCTGAAAGCTTTATTATCTCCACAACCGACTTTGCGCCTTCTGTGCGGTCGATTATTATGGTGACATCTTTTTCAGCGCAGTTTATCATCTCGTCTGCGACCCTCACGCCGTCAACATAAACGGCTATCCTTGCATAGTCGATAGGGTTTTCGCCCAATGCTATCTTGTCACCTTTGAGTTTCAAAACAAGCTTTGTGCCGTCAAAAGTGAATGACGCACCGCTGCCTGAAAGACCAAGCCACATTACATCGTCTTTGAAATATACTCTTCCTGTGAGCTTTGCATTTTTGTCAAGCTGTAATCTCTTCATACTTCTTCCTCTTTTTCGTCTATGATCTTCTTTAGCTGACGCAAAAAGGCTGTGCGTCAGCTCTGTAATAAGAGTATAACACACAGCCATATTATTGTCAACTTATGCAAGTGAAGTAACGTCGCCCTCACGCTTTTGTTTAATAAGCAGACCAGCCACCGCAAAGAATGCCGCTGCGAACAGCGCCTCGATACCAATGCAGATAAGATATTCCTTTGTGCTGAATACTCCGCCGCTCATGCCGAAAAGCATATTGTTGGCTTTGGTGTACCAGTATGCAGGGAAAAATCTGCCCACTGCAAGAACGCCCTCTGTGAGCAATTCCTGCGGCACGAAAACTCCGCAAAGAAAGCTCATGCCAAGACCGATTATGTTCGATATGGCAGTTATGCCGTTGTCGCTCAGGTCAAACTGCGCTATTATCATTGCTATGCCTGCGGCGGCAATGATATATACAAAGCTGTTAAGGCAGGCAAGCCAGAATTTCACGCTGAGCGTTCTGCCCCAAATAATTGCGACTATCATAAAGAAAAGCCATATGCTAAACACCAAGATACTCGCCCCAAGAGCCGTCTGTCTGCTGTAGTTTGCCGACGTCAGGCTTGAACACATTGTGCGTTCACGAACGCCTTTTCTGTTTAATGTCAGTATAACAGGACAAAGGGTAACAATGAGCATTGAGATAAGAATGTATGCAAGATACTGAAAATAGTAGCCGAATATTGCCGGCATACCTGTTCCGCTCGTGCTGTCAAAGTTTTTAAGCTCCGCTTTTACCTGCTGAGAAACTGCCGTTTCGGCAAGCTCCATGGCGTGTTCTGCGCTTTCGCCTGCCGCCATGTATGCCTTTACGCTTGAAAGATAGCTGTCAAGTTTGCTTTCAAAAAGCTGTCCGCTGTAGCTGGAGGGCATTTTGAAATTCTCAAAAAGTCCGTCAAAATCTCCTGCGTTTATCTTGTCGCCAAAGCCCTTGTTTATATACAGAACATAGTCAGCACGCTGATAATAAACGGCGTCAATGACCTCGTCTTTATCGTCTGCAAGTTCCACTTTTTTGTTGTCGCTGAATATAAAATCCTGCAAACGCTTGCTTTCAGCGCTGTTGTCACGGTCAATGACAGATATGGACAGTTTGTAGTCCTCATAGTTGTTATTATCTTTTGCAGTATTTGCCATTAAAACGGCTATCACCATGAATATGACGAGATATAATATAGCAGACGTAAGCCTTGTTTTGAGTATTTTCATAAAGGTCTTAAAGACTTGCATATTTACGCCTCCTTGTAAGAACATATCCACCAATGGTGAACAAAACTGTGTATATCGCCATTGAAATTATCTTCACTGTGAACCGCCTGTAGTCCTCGTAAAGATTAAGACAGTAGAAGCTGTCTGAGATAACAGCGGCAGGGTTTATTTCATTGAATATCGGGCAATGCTCTGCAACAGTGCCTTTCATGGTGTTTGACATAAGACCGCTGAAAAAACAGCAGGTCATTGACACAGCCATGACCACAGATATTTTCAGACCCTCTTTTATGCGGAAAGAGCCAACGAAAAATCCCATAGATATTCCCATTATTCCCCCTAGCACTGCGGCAAGGTAAACAAGTGTGAGCTTGCTTCCGAAATCCACTTTAAGCACAAATCTCAGGAATGTCACCGATATCATCATGCATATCATTTCCACCACATGAAAGGCTAAAAGTGTTGCCGTTATGCTTGTTAGCTTGTTCACAGGTGAACAGCACCGCCTTGCACCAAGTGCAGACAGGTCGCCCTGATTTTCCTGTGCCACAAAAAGACCTGACATCGAGCCGAAAAGGGCTGTCATAGCAAGAAGATTATAGAAAAACTGTATCGTCATATCAGGGTTGCCGTGGAGAGGTATATCCTCATTTGGGCTTATCTTCTCAGAAAGAGAAGATATCACAGTATCAAGCTTTTGCGGAGCATTCTTCGCAGTGTCGGTTATTATCTTTTCCTGAGTTTTATATTGCTGAACAAAAGTCTTTACAATGGTCTGCTGGATACCCGTTGAGCCAAATTCAAGGGAGAGGTCGGAAGCCTTTATAATGCCTTTTATATCCTCGTTTTTAAGCATTTTTTCTGCCTTGTCAATGTCCGTATATGTCACCTTGAAAAGAGCCTCATCGCCCTCTGATATCTGTTCAAGCACCTGTTTAAGTATATCGTTTTCCTCTATATTTGTCACCGCAACAGGTATCGCATTGAACATAACGTCCTTTTCGTATATGCCTGAAAATGCCACCTTGAAAAGACAGCCAAGTATAATAGGAAAGGCTATGAGCCAGAAAAGTATGCCTTTTTGCCGCAGACAGCTTTTAAATTCGTATTTGAATATGTGTGAGAACATTCTATCACTCCTTATCCCTGAGAGCCTTGCCTGTTATTTCAAGGAAAACGTCATTGAGGGTAGGCTGTTCAGAATAAACGCTGCCAAAGCCCACATTGTTTTCCTGCAAAATTTTCAGTATCTCAATAAGATTGTGCCGTCCGCCTGTACAGCGTGCAACGAGCTTGTTGTCTGAATAGGACACCTCGTAAACGTGTTTCAAAGCTTCAATATCCTCACGAACGTTGTCAGGGAGCTGGAGTATCTCGGCGGTGATAGTTTCAGTGTTCTTTATCATGCGTTTTAGTTCTTCCGTTGTGCCCTCAGCTATCTTTCTGCCCTTATCCATTATGGCGATACGGCTGCATATCTGCTCAACTTCCTCCATGTAGTGGGAAGTGTAAATGATAGTTGCACCCTCATGGTTGAGCTGTAAAATGCCCTCAAGTATCTTGTTTCTCGACTGTGGGTCAACGGCGACTGTCGGCTCGTCAAGTATGATAAGCTCAGGTTTATGTGCAATACCGCAGGCAATATTAAGCCGCCTGAGCAGACCGCCTGAAAGCTTTTTAGGGTGGAACTTTACAAAGTCCTCCAGACCTACGAAAGCTATTGCTTCGTCAACATATTTCTTTCGTGTGGCTTTGTCGGTGATGTAAAGCCCACAGAAATAGTCGATGTTCTCATATACTGTCAGCTCATCAAACACCGCAACGTTCTGCATTATAACGCCGATACGCTTTTTTACTCCATAGTTCACAGGGGACATTTTTTCACCGAATATCTCGATATCTCCCTTGTCATATGCCAGCAGTGAGAGCAGGCAGTTTATCGTGGTGGTCTTGCCGGAGCCGTTAGGTCCTAAAAGTCCGAATACTTCGCCTTTTTTTATTTCAAGATTAAAGTGGTCAAGTGCGATAAGCTCCTTGTATCTTTTTACTAAATTATCTATTTTTACTACAGTTTCAGCCATAAGAAAAACCTCCCTTAGTTTGTATTATTATTATACAATACTATCCGCCAAAAAGCTAGTGAGGAAAGTCACATCTTTCATGTGACAAATGTCATATTACAAAAAAAGCAGAGTGGCTAGTTACCGCTCTGCTCTTAGGTTATTTAAGCTGTGTTGTAAATAT
>CALEJX010000172.1 GCA_937898375.1 uncultured Ruminococcus sp. | reverse complement strand
TCAACTGGCGAACGCTGTTCGCCCCTACATACAAACGGCGTATTTACGCAAATTGTAGGGGAGCAGCGCAATTTCTGCTTTGCAGAAATGCGACGTCCCGCTTATTCGAGTCATTTTTCAACACTCTCAGCAGAGCAGTTTCAGGCTGTTCTGCTTTTTTTGTCCCATACCGCCCTCAGCCCTTGACAATTCGGCGCAAAAGTGAGATAATATTATAATAGGTGCAGTAATGCCATATCATGCGGAAAGGAAAGAATATAATGTGTGATCTCAAATTCAGCTTTCAAATGAAATTCACAGTTCCCTTTCGCAGACAGCCTAAGACACGAGTCTGACGGCAAAAGGGCAAAACCTCTTGGTCTTGCCACGATACTGCGATAGAAAAATATTTGCGAAAGGAATTGTTTTATAATGAAAAAAGAGCTTTCAAAGCTTTATGAGCCTAATAAGGTAGAAGATAAGATCTACAAATATTGGCTTGACGGCGGATTTTTCCACGCTGAGCCTGATTCTAAGAAAGAACCATACTGTATAGTTATCCCACCTCCGAACATCACAGGACAGCTCCACATGGGTCATGCCCTTGATGAAACTTTGCAGGATATCCTTATCCGCTGGAAGAGAATGAGCGGATATGCCGCAGAGTGGATACCAGGTACAGACCACGCTTCTATCGCAACAGAAGCAAAGATAGTTGAAGCTATGCGTAAAGAGGGTCTTACAAAGGACGATGTCGGCAGAGACGGCTTCCTTGAAAGAGCATGGGATTGGAAAAAGAAATACGGCGGCAGAATAGTTGAGCAGCTCGCTCTTCCTGCGATTGGGACAGAGAGCGTTTCACAATGGACGAGGGCTGTTCAAAGGCTGTAAAGGAAGTTTTCATAAACTACTATAATAAAGGACTTATCTATAGAGGCGAAAGAATAATCAACTGGTGCCCTCATTGCCGTACATCTATCTCAAACGCAGAGGTTGAGTATGAAGATCAGGCTGGTCACTTCTGGCATTTGAAATATCCTCTTACAGACGGAAGCGGATATGTAGAGCTTGCAACAACACGTCCTGAAACGCTTCTCGGCGATACTGCCGTTGCAGTAAATCCAAAGGACGAAAGATATAAGGATATCGTGGGCAAGACACTCACTTTGCCGCTTGTTGGCAGAGAGATACCTGTTGTTGCCGACAGCTATGTTGATATGGAGTTTGGTACAGGCGTCGTAAAAATAACCCCTGCCCATGACCCTAACGACTTTGAAGTCGGTAAAAGACACAACTTGCCTGTTATCAACGTTCTCACAGAGGACGCAAAGATAGTTGACGATTACCCTGAGTATGCAGGCATGGACAGATACGAAGCAAGAAAGAAGATAGTCGAAGACCTTGAAAAGGGCGGCTTCCTTGCTTATGTTGAAGACCACGAGCATAACGTAGGTACTTGCTATCGTTGCGGAACAACTGTCGAGCCAAGAGTATCACTTCAGTGGTTCGTTAAAATGGACGAGCTTGCAAAGCCTGCAATAAAGGCTGTTGAGGACGGCTCTATCAAGTTCGTTCCTGAAAGATTTGAAAAGAACTACCTTAACTGGATGAACGATATAAGAGACTGGTGTATCTCCCGTCAGCTTTGGTGGGGTCATCAGATACCGGCTTTCTATTGCGACGATTGCGGCGAAACTGTGGTAACAAAGGAAGACCACGCTTGCTGTCCTAAGTGCGGCAAGGAAATGCGTCAGGATCCTGATACACTTGATACATGGTTCTCATCAGCACTTTGGCCGTTCTCAACTCTCGGCTGGCCTGACAAGACAGAGGAACTTGAATATTTCTATCCAACAAATACTTTGGTAACAGGCTATGACATCATTCCTTTCTGGGTATCGAGAATGATAGTTGCCGGCATGGAGAACATGAAGCAGAAGCCGTTTGATACTGTCCTTATCCATGGACTTGTTAGGGATTCACAGGGCAGAAAGATGTCAAAATCTCTCGGCAACGGTATCGACCCGCTTGTTATCATCGACCAGTACGGCGCAGACGCTTTGAGATTTATGCTTGCAACAGGCAACGCACCTGGAAACGATATGAGATTTATCGAGGATAAAGTAAAATCCTCAAGAAACTTTGCCAATAAGATATGGAACGCCGCAAGATTTATCATGATGAATCTCCCTGACGATTTCAAGGCTGATAAGCTCCCTGAGAACCTCAATGTTGAGGATAAGTGGGTAATATCAAAGTTCAATACCCTTGCAAAGGAAGTAAACGATAATCTTGATAAGTTTGAGCTTGGCGTAGCAGTTTCAAAGCTTTATGACTTTATCTGGGATATCTACTGCGATTGGTATATAGAGCTTACAAAGCCAAGAATAGCCGCAGGCGGTGAAACAGAAGCAACAGCACAGGCTGTTCTCGTGTGGGTAATGAAAGGTATGCTGAAAATGCTTCACCCATTCATGCCTTATATCACCGAGGAGATATGGCAGGCTCTCGTAAATGACGGCACGGCTATCATGGTTCAGGATTACCCTGTATATGATGAGAAGCTTGAATTTGCCGCAGAGGAAGCAACATTTGAGAAGATAATCGCAGGCATAAAGAGCATAAGAAACTGCCGTGGCGAAATGAACGTTCCGCCGTCTGTAAAGGCAAAGCTTTATATTGAAACTGCTCAGCCTGAGGTGTTCTCACAGGGCGTAATGTTCTTTGAAAGACTTGCGTCTGCGTCCGAGGTCATCATTACAGATAAGTGCGAGGAAAAGGATTGCGCCGCCGCTGTAACAGACAGTGCAAGATTTTTCATTCCTCTTGCTGATATCATAGATGTTGACAAGGAGCTTGCACGTCTTGATAAGGACAGAAAGAACGCACAGAAAGATATAGACTTTCTGAGCAAGAAACTCAGCAATCAGGGCTTCCTTGCAAAAGCCCCTGCACAGCTTATCGAAGCCGAAAAGGCAAAGCTTGCAAAGGCAGAGGAGAAGATGTCAAAGATAATGGAATCTATCTCCGCTCTGGAAGCAAGAAAGTAATATAAAAAATCAAAGGCGAGGTCTTGCACCTCGCCTTTTTGTGTGTAGGGGCGACCTTGGGTCGCCCGACTTGTTTTTTTCTCAATTTCAGTTTCCTCACAATGTATGACGGTAGGGGCGAACGGCGTTCGCCCGTTTCTGCCCCACGCCATGACGGGCATTTTACGCCGTGCTTTGCGCTTTATCGTACATTTGCACCGCTCCGCTTGCATGACTTATATCCAAAACAAAAAAGCAGAACAGCCCGAAAGCTGTCCTGCTTGATTTTTTATATCTAAGAATTAGTTTTTCTTCACGCCGATAGAAACCTTTTCGCCGTTGATATCCCAATCCTTTTCGTTGCCGACCTTTTCGCCAAGAACGATATCGTCTGCAAGAACATCATGAGAAATAGCTTCTCTGTTCTTGTCAACAACAGCCATGACCTTTTCGCTGCCGCTTACAGAAACAGTGATGTGATCCATTACCTCAAAGCCTGAATCCTTTCTCATTGTCTGTACCTTGCTGATAACTTCTCTTACAAAGCCCTCTTCGATAAGCTCAGGAGTGAGAACAGTGCTGATAGCAACAGTTACGCCGTTTTCAGAAAGGGTGTAGAAGCCCTCTTTCTGCTCAGACTCAATAAGAACATCGTCTTTTTCAAGTGCTATCTCACCGCTTGAAAGCGTGAGCTTAAGACTGCCTGTCTCGTTCAGCTCGCCCATAGCCTTGTGTCCGTCAAGCTGTGAAAGCTGTGTTCTTATCTCGCCAAGCTGCTTGCCGTACTTTGGTCCAAGGGTCTTGAGCTGTGGCTTGAACTTGTAGTCGATGTATGCAGATACATCATTTGAGAAATGAACGTCCTTGAGGTTAAGCTCGTCCCTGATGATGTCGATATAGTAGCTGTCAAGCGCATGGTCAGCCGCAACGTACATTACGCTCAAAGGCTGACGGTTTTTAAGGCTTGCGCCATTTCTTGCAGAACGTCCCAGAACAACTATCTCCAGAACTTCCTCCATGTCAGCTTCAAGCTTCTCGTCTATCATGCTCTCGTCGCAAACCGGATAATCGCAAAGGTGGATACTCTCAGGAGCGTCCTTGTCAACGCTTCTAACAAGATTCTGATATATCTCCTCAGTGATGAAAGGCACCATAGGCGCTGCACACTTGCAGAGCGTAACGATAGCAGTGTAAAGGGTCATGTAAGCGTTTATCTTGTCCTGTGACATACCCTGCGCCCAGTATCTCTCTCTGCCTCTTCTTACATACCAGTTAGACAGATCGTCAACGAACTCCTGCATAGCCTTTGCAGCTTCAGGTATCCTGTAGTTGTTAAGGTTGTCGTCAGCCGCCTTTATCATAGAGTTCATCTTTGAAAGCAGCCACTTGTCCATTACAGAAAGCTTGTCATATTCTATCTTGTGCTTTGTAGGGTCAAATTGGTCTATCTCAGCATAAAGCACATAGAACGCATATGTGTTCCAAAGCGTGCCCATGAATTTTCTCTGACCCTCTGTTACGCCCTTGTCATGGAACTTGTTAGGAAGCCATGGAGCAGAGTTTGTGTAGAAATACCACCTGATAGCGTCTGCGCCGTATTTAGCCAGTGCCTCAAATGGGTCAACAGCGTTGCCCTTTGACTTTGACATCTTCTGACCGTTCTCGTCCTGAACAAGTCCAAGTACGATAACGTTCTTGTATGGAGCCTTGTCAAAGATAAGCGTTGAGATAGCAAGCAGTGAATAGAACCATCCTCTTGTCTGGTCAACAGCCTCTGAAATAAAGTCAGCAGGGAACTGTGACTCGAAAAGTTCCTTGTTCTCAAATGGATAATGGTGCTGTGCAAAAGGCATTGAGCCTGAGTCGAACCAGCAGTCTATTACCTCTGATACACGGTGCATCTGCTTTCCGCACTTAGGGCATTTGATAGTCACAGCGTCAATGTATGGTCTGTGAAGCTCGATATCGTCAGGGCAGTTGTCTGACATTGATTTAAGCTCCTCGATAGAGCCGATAGAATGTCTGTGACCGCATTCGCACTCCCAAATGTTAAGCGGTGTGCCCCAATATCTGTTTCTTGAAATGCCCCAGTCCTGAACGTTTTTCAGCCAGTCGCCGAAACGTCCCTTACCAATGCTCTCAGGTATCCAGTTGATAGTGTTGTTGTTTGCAATAAGTCTGTCCTTGACATCTGTCATCTTGATGAACCAAGTGTCTCTTGCATAGTAGATAAGCGGTGAGCCGCATCTCCAGCAGTGTGGATAATCATGCTCGAACTTAGGAGCGGCAAAAAGCTTTCCTGACTTGTCAAGGTCTTTGAGTACCTCAGGGTCAGCGTCCTTTACAAACATTCCGGCATATGGAGTTTCTGCTGTCATGTCGCCCTTGCCGTCAACGAACTGAACGAAAGGCAGGTCATACTTCTTTCCGACCTTAGAGTCGTCCTCACCAAAAGCAGGCGCAATATGAACTATACCAGTACCGTCTGACATAGTTACATAGCTGTCGCAGGTGACAAAATGAGCCTTCTTACCCTGCTTCTTAGCGCTTTCGCCAGCACACTCGTAAAGCGGCTCGTATTCCATATATTCAAGATCCTTGCCCTTGTAAGTTTCAAGTACCTTGTATGCAGGCTTGTCATCAGTTGCAAGCTTGCCAAGAACATTGTCAAGAAGCGCCTCAGCAAGAATGTATGTGTAGCCGTCAGCAGCTTCAACTTTGCAGTAAGTTTCGTCAGGGTTTACACAGAGAGCAACGTTTGAAGGAAGCGTCCAAGGAGTTGTCGTCCATGCAAGGAAGTATTCGTCCTTGCCAACAAGCTTGAAACGAACGATAGCAGAACGCTCTTTAACAGTCTTGTAGCCCTGAGCAACTTCGTGAGAAGAAAGCGGTGTGCCGCAGCGTGGGCAGTAAGGAACTATTTTGAAGCCCTTGTAAAGCAAGCCTTTTTCGTATATCTGCTTCAAAGCCCACCATTCAGACTCGATAAAGTTGTTGTCATAGGTAACATAAGGGTGTTCCATGTCAGCCCAGAAACCAACAGTGCCGGAGAAGTCCTCCCACATACCCTTGTATTTCCATACAGACTCTTTACACTTCTTGATGAATGGCTCCAGACCGTATTCCTCGATCTGCTCCTTGCCGTCAAGACCGAGCATTTTCTCTACTTCAAGCTCAACAGGCAGACCATGTGTGTCCCAGCCGGCCTTACGAGGTACCTGATAGCCTTTCATAGCACGGTATCTTGGTATCATATCCTTGATAGCACGAGTAAGAACATGACCGATATGCGGCTTTCCGTTAGCCGTCGGAGGACCATCATAGAAAACATAGGACTCGCCCTTTTTACGGCTGTCAATACTTTTTTCAAAGATATTGTTATCGTCCCAGAATTTTTCCACTTCTTTTTCTCTCTGAACGAAGTTCAGATTGGTGTCAACCTTTTTGTACACGAAGATCAATCCTTTCTGATTTTGTAATAAACGATCAGTTACGCATAAAGATAAAATGCAATAAAAAAGGCTTCCGCCCTGAAACAGGACGAAAGCCGTAAAGCCATTCGCAAACCACCTTTTCAGCATACTGACATATGCGTTCCCTTTAACGCAGGAAAAGCGGCGAAGCTTACTTGTCATACTGATTTTCAGCCTGCAACTCGGAAGTGATATTCAGCCTAAAGCTAATCATACCGCCCTCTCACTATCGGCGGCTCGCTGAGATTTTCGCAAAAAGCCTACTGTCTCCGTCAACGTTTTTTACATATGAAATCAGTATATCACCATGCTGATGTTTTGTCAATGGTTATTTTGTTAATTTTCATGAATCTGTCTTTTTTATCTTTGATATAAAGTCATTTAGCCTGTGTCCACGCTGCTCCTCACGCTGCTTTTCAAGATACTTTTTCAGATGTTCTCCAAGCCTTGCCCCAGAGCCCATGGAAAGCATAAACCTGTATTTCTCTTTCCTCTCCTCTGCGCTTTCCCTGATGTGTCTCTTGAACTCCTCGTATCTGATGACCATATCGTTCTCTTCCGCAAACGTCTTTATCTTCTCCGCTATCTTAAGAGAATAGCATAGGTCGATAGCAAAAACGCCGTAGAAAAATCCTATAAAGAACGAGAACGCCAAATTGTTCGCAAGCCAGTTGAGAGCGTCCAAAATATAAGGGTGTATAAAGAAATAGTATACCGCACCAAGCGCCGCCCATATAAGCGAATATCTCGGACATATTATTCCCTTGTAGTTGAACTTGTTCTCGCTGTAGTCCCACAGCTTGACGTGCATTCTCACAATGAAGATCTCGCCTGCAATAAGCTCTATCACCGTCATTGCTATAGCCATAAGCAGAAACAGTATGAACTTCTGTAAAGCCGTGTTGTCAGTGTGAATGAATTTCTCAAGCCCTGCCAACAAATAAAGCGTGCAAAGCCCAAAGCCGTATAAAGGGAGATAAGGGCCAATAAGAAAACCTGGGTTTATCCATTTCCTCGCCTTGTTGCTAGGCTCAAACCGCCTGAAAATAACTTCTATCCCCCAGCCTATAAGACACCCTGCAAAGAACAGAAATGCCAGAATAAGTATATTGCTCATATAAAATATCCTTTCAAAGTTTATAAAAGCATTGTACCATATTTGCCGCACTTTTTCAATAGTTTCAAACAAAAAATTTGACTTTAATCAAAAAAATATTCAGCCCATTTTGTAGTGGCGAACACCGTTCGCCACTCGAAGCAACAAACCTAATAATTAACGGGCGACCCTGCCTTGCACATACTCTGCACTCCATTCCCCGCAAATAAAAAAGCAGGAAGCCGAAACTTCCTGCCCTGTATAACTTGTATAAGAAGCTATTACATATAGCTCTTGAACTCGTCGTTTTCTTTTCTGATACCCTCAATCTCAGCGTTTACCTGACTGATCTGGATATCGATCTGCTCCTTTTCAGCATTGAGCGCCTTAGCCTTTTCCTGAAGCTTAACGATCTCCTCGTAGATATCGCTTGCCTGCTTGCCAAGATCAAGAGACTTTGCCTCAGTTTCAGTAATGCTTGCCTTAAGCTCGTCGATCTTCTTGTTGTTCAGCTCGATCTGCTCCTGCGCAAACATACGCATTTTTTCCATTGGACTCATGCCCATATTCTCGCCCTCCTCATCATTTTTTGTATTTTCAGCTTCTTCAGCTTTCTTTTCAGCTATCTCGTCCTCTATAGACGGCATAGTGGACTCAGGCGCAGGTGATACCACCATTGTCTCGTCAAGGCTTATAGGCTCGATAGACGGCATCTCCACCTCGTCCATTGTAGGCGTCTCTTCTGCCACCGCAGCTTCAGCCTTTGCGTTCTCCTCTGCCTTAGCCTTTTCCTCAGCCTCTTTGAGCGCCTCAGGAGTAACAAGACGTACAGAGTTGTCCTCAGGAGCAACAGGTGCAGAAACAGGCTCAGCCTTTGCAGGCTCTTCGATACCCGTCGCATACATATTGCTCTTCCTCTTTGCAATGCCGCTTGCAAGGCTTGCAGCCAGCGGATCTGTTATGTTCTGAGCAGGCTCTTCCTTAGCCTCAGCCTTTGGCTCTGCCTTAGGACCTTTGTATGTATTCATTCTCTTGAAATGCTCGTCCATACAACCCTGAACTGCCTTGATATCTTCAGGATCCTTGTTGAAGAAGCCTGCGATATCGTTTACGCTTCTGCCTTTCTGAAGCATCGAAGCGATAGCCGCAACGCTGTGATCTACAAATCCGTCGTCGTCCATTGCAAGATTTACAGTTATCTTTGCAGGCTCAGCGTTCTCCTGCTTCTTGTTTTTCTTTCCGAAAAGCTCGCTCACTGACATATTGAAAACGCTCTTTTTAGTGTTGCCGTTCTCTTCAGCGCTCTCTCTTACAGGCTGTGCGAAGCTTGCATAGTCAGGGAAGTGCTTTTCAAGTATTTTAGGAACATTGTCCTTAGGCATTTCCATTTCCTTTGCTATCTCAGGAATAGAGTAGCCCTCCTTATACAAACGAACGATCTTGTCGCTTATGCTTTCATTCTTCTTTGCCAAAGCAATCAATCCTTTCAATCAATTTCCCGATACCGTGACCATTTGTAAATAAATACATTCCCACAACAAACGTTTAAGTAATTATGAACTGCCACGGCGGCACTATATATATTATACAACACAAAGAGTATTGTGTCAATATAAAATATGCAATTTTTCTTCAAAAGAGCAGAAAAAATGAATATGGTTAAATGACTTATTATTTATATATAAATTAACAAATCACAGCCCACAAGAGCAGTTTTCGGGCAGTATAAAATCCCGACCCTTAAAATCTATCAGCCCCTCACGGCGCATTTTTCCAAGCTCCGCCGACAGTGCACTGCGGTCAACACAGAGAAAATCCGCAAGCTGTTGGCGGTCAAATTCTGTCGTGACCTTGTGAGAACCGCTTTTCTTTACAAGTGAAGAAAGATAAGCCATAACACGCTCCCTGATAGTCCTCGGCGTTATAAATTGTATCTTCTCGTTGAGCCTGAGATTTTTCATAGCCGTTATCCTGAGAAGCCTAGCCGTCAGCGCTGAGCTTTCCTTTATGATAAACTCAGGGGATAAAAACAGCACAGCGCATTGCTCCTTTGCGCATACGCTCACCCCAAGCGGCTC
>CALEJX010000171.1 GCA_937898375.1 uncultured Ruminococcus sp. | reverse complement strand
TAGCGTAGGCAATAAGAACAGAAGTGGAACGCAGTTTGTGGCAGTTCGTTTCGGAAACGTTCTTGGAAGTAATGGCTCTGTTATCCCTCTGTTCAAAAAGCAGATAGAAGCAGGCGGCCCTGTTACTGTAACACACCCTGATATCATAAGATACTTTATGACTATCCCAGAGGCTGTGAGCCTTGTTCTTCAGGCAGGCACATACGCATGGGGCGGCGAGATATTCGTCCTTGATATGGGTGCACCTGTGAAGATAGACACGCTTGCAAGAAACCTTATAAGACTTTCAGGATACAAGCCTGACGTGGATATCAAGATAGTTTATTCCGGTCTGCGCCCTGGTGAGAAGCTCTTTGAGGAGAAACTTATGGCAGAGGAGGGCATGATGAAAACGGATAACGAACTTATCCATATCGGAAAGCCTATCCCATTTGACACAGAAACGTTCCTTGGTCAGCTTGAAGAGCTTGCCCATGCAAGCTATAACAATGACGAAAATATCGTTGAAATGGTTGAAAAGATCGTTCCGACATTCAGCCCTGTTGGTGATAAGCCGACAGGTAATGAAAAATATGGCAGAAATGCTGTAGCGGCTTCTGCTGCAAATTAAAAGAATTATATGACAGCACTGCGGAGAGATCTGCGGTGCTGTTTTTATGTTTAAAATTCAGCACTTTTTGTCGTCGCTACTTGAAAAAAAGCAGTTTATGTGATATAATAAATTATGAATGTAAATTTGCGTAAAGGAATATTTCTGTATGAAAAAATGGAGAATAAACAGACCTGACCCTGTGAAAACCGCAGAGTTCATGAATAAGTGCGATCTTAAAAGCCTGACCCTTGATGTTATGACTTCCAGAGGATTTACTGGCTTTGACAGTCTTGTTGAATTTTTCAAAGGTGAGGAGCTAAGCGACCCCTTTCTTATAAAGGATATGGCTATAGCCGCCGAGGTGATAAATAAGGCGGTAGATCAGTATGACCTTATCTGTATTTATGGCGACTATGACTGCGACGGCGTTACGTCCACTACTATACTTTACAACTATCTTGAAAGCATGGGCGCAAACGTTATGTACTATATCCCTGAGCGTGAGGCTGGATATGGCATGAACATGGAAGCTATTGAAATGCTCGCAGAAAAGGGCGTAAAGCTTATCGTCACTGTGGATAATGGCATTTCTGCAGTTGAGGAAGCGGAGCGTATCGCTGAGCTTGATATGGAGCTTGTTATCACAGACCACCACCAGCCGCCTGAGAAGCTTCCGAGGGCAAGGGCTATCGTTGACCCTCACAGGGCAGATTGTCCCTCGTCTTACAAAGAACTTGCAGGCGTTGGCGTAGCTTTCAAGCTTTGTGCTGCACTTGACGGTGGCAGCTATGACACTGTTATGGAACAGTATGCTGACATCTGCGCTATCGGAACAGTTGCTGACGTTGTGCCGCTCACAGGG
>CALEJX010000170.1 GCA_937898375.1 uncultured Ruminococcus sp. | reverse complement strand
TAAAAAACATCAACCGCCGGCAACCAACATTTCAGTCCGGTTCTTGCAAAGCTCGCTATACCACCGTTTTAATGTCAGCCACCACAAAAACCACAAAATCCAGTAAATTCAGATATGGGGATTCACATGAACCATCTGAGCCTTTTTGTTGTTGGCAGCGGTCACATCTTCGTAGGCTACATAGCCGTACTCAGCGAGCGTATCAAGAGCCGAGTAGAAGTCCTTTGCAGTAGGAAAAAGATTGCAGCGGCAGGCGTGGTAGAGGTCGGACTTCAAGCCCTGTTTGATATTCTTGGTCTTGAAAATCTGAATGATCTTCTCAGCCTTGACGATGTTCCCATCAGGAGCATTTACGCTGAAACCATATATCGCCTGATAGCGGTAATAGTGAGCGATGCTGAAAGACCTCAGAAGCGTATCATGATTCACGCTTTCATCGGAAGGCTCTACACCTTTGGAACAGCAGTCGGCACAGTGAAGAATACAGGCTATCCGAAGTATCAGCCCGTGAAACTTACCGCCCCAGTCCTGACAACAGCACATGGATTCCTTGATCTCCTTTTCGATATAGTTGTTGCAGTATTCGATATACTCCTCGGAAGCATGACGGGACAAATGCAGTATCGTTTCTTCTCCATTCCAATCCTTCTTTCCTTTCAGGAGCTGATGAATGAATTCGTGATATTGCTCCCTGACCTCTTTTGATATAGGTGCTGTATCATATCGCCGTTTTCCAACATCGCTCTTGGCGAAGCAGGGAACGAAACGTGCGATCAAACCGCTTGACCTGAAAGCGGTATCGTTCATCATGTTATCCCATATATACGGCTGACCTGCGAGTGCAACCGAAAGATAAGGACGGGGTATTTCCGTTCGCCCTCTGATAACTCTATTGCAGATGTATTTCTCACCGTTCCACGCTTTGAGGAGCAAGTCAAGGTTCGGGATACCGCCGTTGTACTTGCCGTTGAAGTTGGAAAGCATTCCGGCTTCATCGGAAATCATCAGCAGAGAATCATTCTCGCTCAGCTCTATCACAAGTGATTCGGGCGTAATATCGTCCACAGCTATCCTAATTGGTGTAGTATTTCTGATATTGTCAGCCTGGACACGGAGCTTTGCAATAGCCGTAGTGTCAGGCTCGTCCTCTTTCTCCATAGCCTTGACACGGGCTTCAAGAGCTTTTATGTCCTGCTGTGCCTTGTACATCTCCTCACGGTGGTCTTTGTTGTATTTGCTCTCAAAGGTGTCGACCGGAGCTTTGATGAAGTGCATCACAGGGCTTTTTCTTTCAGAAGGCTGTGCTATGATGATAGAATACAGCACAGGCGGTTCTGTATGGTCTGCTTTTCCTGCAAGTCGGTACAGCCCCGTAAAGCAGTAGCCTACGGCAGAAAGCATTGCTGTCCCTGCCATTCCCACATCGGTGGAAGTCGTGACCGAGATCGCCTGCACCATATCACGCAGGACAGGCGGCAACGCTCCGAGGGGAAACGGGATAGTATCTGCCGTATGCCGAAGCGGACGGGGTTCTACCCATTTGATTTCATTCATAAGTTTTGTTTTCCTCTGCTTTTGTAATTTTTCTTGTATTTCTATTGACAGATTGCGTTTGATGTGCTATAATATGAAATGGAATAACACGTTTCAATCTCTAAATCGTATTATATGCTACCTAAGTAGCATATGTCAAGCAAAAATAATCGGAGCTGAATAAGTTCCGCTTTTT
>CALEJX010000169.1 GCA_937898375.1 uncultured Ruminococcus sp. | reverse complement strand
TATGAACTGCCATTCAGAGCTATGGCGTTGACAGCCTTAACCGCAAGGGCAACACGCATATTTAATGACTGCTTCGACCATTCTTTTATGTACTCCGTCAGGCAATTTATAGCTTCATCGCCGCCGTAAATAGCCGCAAAATACATTGCCCACTTTGTTTTCGCTTCTGCACCCTTTTCAAGCCAGCGGCTCAGAACTTCAAGTGCAAACCCTTCAAGCTCGTCAGATTTGAGTTTCTGGGCAAGAGTTTTGCCCTCTGTTGGGAGAGTACCCTCGTTGGCGTTCGCATATACAAGCAGGAGCGCCTGCATATAGATATCATCTGCGGCTGTATCGTCGGTGAAATGAATCGTGGCGAAAGGCTGTTCAAAGAGCCAAAGAACTTTCTTTGTTTTTGTACCCTTAGTGAGAGAAGTCACAAGGTCATCATCTGATATTTCGGCAGGCTTTTCTTCACTGCCCAAAAGTGCAGATATCTTAGATTTGAGCTTATCAGACTTTTCTGCGGCATAGGCTTTTTCAAGCTCTGTGCGGTAGGCGTCTGTACCTTGATTTTCGATTATCATAAGAGCAGTTTCACGCTTTGCTGACTTTTTCTGAGCAAGAAGCTTGCAAACGTCATCATGCCAATCATTGTGTGCAGAGATAACTTTCACAAGCTCGGCTTTTATCACCTTGCTGTTATCGTCACAAAGTGTGAAAAATTCGTCTTTGTATTTGTCGCTGTCTGCGATATCAAGAAGTCGAATGTACAAAAGTCGGCTGGACACAGCCATTTTGCTTACGTCGATAATGGCGGCTTTGTTTTTTAATTCAGGCATTATAGCAGTTATCTTTTTAATAATATCTTCTTTGTAGTAAGAGCTATCAATCTGCCAGCCAAGGGATCTTATGATAATATCTATTGGCAGACCTGATTTTACCATTGCACGGACAGTGAACTCGGTGTTACGATAAAGTTCTCTGTCTATAAGCTGGAGGGGGTTGCTGGTGTCTTTTGTTGTACCTATGGAAAGGGCGGCGATACAGCGGATAATAAAATTGTCCTCACCATATGCGCCAATATAGTTCATATTCTGACGTCTGCCTCCACAGGCTTCTTCATCAGCAAAAGGGAGTATCGTGTCTATTTCAGCTTTGCCCATGATGTATGCGTATATCTCGTCGCTGTGTTTGAAATGCTCGGCTATGTATTTGGCGATATGCTCCTGCTGGGCAGCTTTAAGACCTACAGCTTTTGCATCATAATCCGGGTCGGTGGCTTTGAGCATTTTCTCCATTATAATTGCTGTGTCAAAAGGAGCGTTTTTCATTGTTTCTATGAAAAGCTGTGGGTGTTCTTTTGAGAGCTTTACCATGTGTGCAGGGTAGTTTCCGTTTTTGTCAGGCGTTCTGACAAAGTGCAGAATGTATTTATCTGTAAGGCACTGTGGCTGGGCTTCGATAAGGTCGAATATCCTGTCAGTGGAGAGCTTCATATACATCAGCCCTTGGGTAAGCTCGTCGCAATATTTCACAATGTTTTTATCGAAAAATGCACGATATTCTTTTACAAAATATGACGCTTCTGCATATGCGGCAAGAAAAAGACAGAAAACGGGTGTAGTTGTTTTTGGCTTTTTTTCAACGACTTCGTTAAGCTTTTTTATGGCAATTGCGGCTGTATCAGGAATTTTCGTTTTGCCAAGCAGTGTCTTTTTAGGCAACTCGGTTGCGTCCAATGCGTAAACGCAAAGGAGAAGCTGTGCTATGATATCGTCATGGCTAACGAAGTTGAATGTTCTTATGGCATCATCAGCGGAATAGACAGGATTTACATTGAAAGCGTATTGTATTGAATCATTTGAGCGGTGTGATATCTCTGTTGATATCCAGACCGCTTCTGCGTTCTCACCATAAAAATCGGTGAGTGGCTTCATATACATAGCTTTGTTCTCGGAATATACATAGGTGTGGCAGGGCAGTGCATTTGTCATATAGCGGAAATATGGACCTGTTGCCATTGAACTAAAAATAATAAAGCGCTCTTTAAGCTCCTCACTGTCTGAACTTGAGATCTCGCTTTTTACAGCTTTGTCAAGCTTTTCACGAAAATTATACTGAAAGAGTCTCGGATAGTATCTTGTTGTAATTTTTCTCATAAGTTCATTATTTCTTGACTTTGTTATGTCAAGATATTCAAGGGCAAGGTCTATGGTCTGCTGGTCAAAGCCAAGCTCCTTTAGGGCGGTTTCAAGTTTTATAAAGTTTTGGGTGCTTTCATTGTAGATCATTTTTCTCCTCCATATTGTTTATTGCACTAAACAGTGCTAATTTTTGTGTGCAAAGTCTGATATAACGCATTGTATCGCCTGCGGCGGTGAAGATATCAAGGCTCTTGGCTGCGGTGGTGTGTCTTGCGTTTTCGCATAGCTTTGTGAAGTTTTCATAGCGTTTTGCAAGTTCTTCAAGTCCGCATTGGCGTATGTTTTGAACGTGTTCGTCTGCAGTAACAGAATTCACTCCACACTCCATTGCTGTGACTATCCTTTTGTCAGTTTCTACGGCAATTCCAAGAAGCTCGCCGCTCATTCCATAGTCAGGGTCGGTCTGCTTTTCATCAGTCATAGAAACATTGTCAGGCGGATCAATAAAATCATAGACCTCAATTGGGAAAAGCGTAAGCCTGCCATGGTCGATATACCCCTGAGCAAGCAGGACATAGTTTTTGTACTTTTCTTTTAGCATTTTTCTGCTTATGGTTTCAAGTGTGGAAATAAAGTTGCGATTTTCTGCGGTGTATTTTGCGGTGACGGATATCTGCCTGTTGCAGCCGTCTTTTATAATGAATATCTGCTGTTGGGTATGCTTATCAAAAAATGAAGCGACACACTCTTTCGGGTGAACAAAATAAAGTCGGTCGGTCTCCTCATCGCTTTTGTTTGCGGATATCTTTTTCGCAAGCTCTCTAAAATCACTGATAATAAGTTCACGGAGAGCATCGCAGTTCAGTTGTGCAGGACCT
>CALEJX010000168.1 GCA_937898375.1 uncultured Ruminococcus sp. | reverse complement strand
ATCGACATTAACAAAATTCTTGATGAAGCAAGAGCCCTCGGCTGTTCCGACCTGCACTTCACTGTAGGTATCCCGCCGATAGTTAGACAGGGCGGTAACCTGAGAAAGCTTTCTTCATATCCTGATATGACCGAGATCGAAATTCTCAAAATATGCGAGGATATGTGTACAGATAAGCAGCGTCAGTCTATCAAAGACCACATTGATACAGACTTTACATATGTATCATCAAGAGGCTTCCGCCACCGTGTAAACGTGTATCGTCAGAGAGGAAACACAGCTATCGCTCTCCGTCTTTTGAGAAACGATATCCCGACCCTTACCGACCTTGACCTTCCGCCTATCCTTGCAGAGTTCTCAATGAGACCTCGTGGACTTGTGCTTGTAACAGGTCCTACTGGTTCAGGTAAGTCAACAACTCTTGCCGCAATGATCGACCATGTAAATATCCATAAATCAGCCCATATCATCACTATCGAGGACCCTATCGAGTATATGCACGCTCATAAGAGATGTATGGTAAACCAGAGAGAGATCGGTCCTGACGTACCGAGTTTCTCACTTGCCCTCCGTGCAGCCCTCCGTGAGGACCCGGATATTATCCTCGTAGGAGAAATGCGTGACTTCGAGACTATCGAAGCTGCCGTTACCGCCGCTGAAACAGGACACCTTGTTATGAGTACACTTCATACAACGTCCGCACCGTCAACTATCGACCGTATCATCGACGTTTTCCCTGCACACCAGCAGCATCAGATCAGAACTCAGCTTGCTTCCGTTCTCGTTGGTATCTGTACCCAGACCCTTTGCCGTACATTTGACGGCACAAGCCGTGTAGCTTGCTGTGAGATACTCAACGCTACAGACTCTATCAAAGCTATGATCCGTGACGATAAGGTACACCTTATCGGTTCAGCGATGCAGACAGGTAAAGCAACAGGAATGCAGACCATGGATCAGGAGCTTGCAAAGCTCGTTCGTTCAAGAACGATCTCCATGGACGTTGCGCTTGAAAAGTGCGTAAACCCACAGGATCTTAAGAGATTTATCGCAGGTGGAGCTTAAACCACAATACAAATAATAAAGAGCGTTTTTACCGAGAAAGTAAAAACGCTCTTTTTGTATGTTTTTTTATCAGCTTTTGACCTCTTTATCCTTGTGCCAAACGTTGTTGTAAAGGAAAACAAGCACAGCCATTGCAATGATGATAAAGTATCCAAGAAAACTCCAGCCGTCAGGAACATCGCCAAAGAGGAAATATCCAAGGATAGTTGTGAAAATCAACTGTGAGTAGTCGTACACCGATATCTCCCTTGCAGGGGCGTGAGTGTATGCCGCAGTAATAGCGAACTGTCCTCCTGCCGCACCTGCGCCTGCACCCAGCAAACAAAGCAGCTGGAAAATCGTCATAGGGTGGAAATCGAATATAAGAAACGGCAGAGTGAACAAACAGGAAAATCCCGAGAAGTATGCAACTATCACTGCACCATTTACCCCATGCTGTCCTAAGTATCTTACGCAAGCGTAAGCAAGTCCCGCTCCCATTCCGCCGAGAAACCCGATAAGAGCAGGGAAGAAGTCCACGTTCTGAAAGCTAGGCTTTATGATGAACAGGCTTCCTATAAATGCACAAACCACAGTGAAACCCTGAAAGAAAGTCAGCCGCTCTTTAAGGAAAATAAACGAGAAAATGATAACGAAAAAAGGCGACATCTTGTTGAGCATTGAAGCGTCTGACAGCACAAGATGATCTATCGCATAGAAGTTTCCAAGCATACCCAATGTGCCTGCGAACGCCCTCACAAAGATGACAGCATTGTTCTTTTTGCCCTCAATGTGAAAGCGTATGTGATTTTTCTTTAGCACTCCGATAGCGAAAAAAAGCGCCACAAAGTTTCTGAAAAAGGTCTTTTGCACCGTTGGCAGATCACCCGAAAGCCGCACAAATGCGAACATGAATGCAAACGAAAACGCCGACAGAATAATGTAAATAATAGCCTTGTATTTACTTTTCACCGACGTCGCCCCCATTCATGTGAATGTGTTCACGCCTCAGCTCTTTTATAAGCTCCCCCACGTTCCAACTCTGATTGTGCGCCGTAACAATGGCTTTTAGTTCCACCGCCGCACCCTTTTCCCTAAGCTTTTTCAGTATAGGGTCAAGGCTTCTGCCGTCAATGCCCGAAAAAATAAGGCACTCGTCCGTGATGTTCTCACCCTCTTTTTCAGACTTCTCAAAGCCCTTGAAACCGCAGAGATATCCCACCTGCTGTCCCGTTACCTCACCGCCGAAGAAAAAGGCCTCCGCATTTTCGCTCTTGGCGATATCCGCAATGATACCACGCTTTTGCTCGCTGATATTTATGCCGATAATTTTTTTCGGTATAACACGTCTTATTCTTGATCTCATAAAATTTCTCCTCAAAATGTACTATTTATATTATACCCCAATACGGCACATTCTTCAAGAGCAAATATACAGAATTTTTACACCCTTTTACCCCAATTTTATGTGCAACGCAAAAAAAATCGCCCCGATCTCTCGGAGCGATAGTTTTATCTAGTGATTAAAGTTCAATGATGACCTTGCCGCTGAAATTAGGAGCAATTTCAACAGACTTGTCTGTGTTAGCCACAGCGATCTTGAAGCTTGCCTTTGTATTTGTGTATTCGCACTCGATCTTGTTGCCGTGTCTTGTGGCTGTCAGCTCGAATACCTTGTTTGCCTCAGTGTCATAGATAGGGCAAACTGCACTCTTGCCGTCCTCAAGCTCGTAGATAGTGAATGTTGTGCCCTCGAGGTAATCATACTCTATCTGTCTTTCAAAGTTGCCGTATGCAATAATGCTGTTTGGCTTAGCAAGAGCAGGAATCTCAAAGTATGAGCACTTGTGCTTATACCACTTGCCGCCCTCGAGTACCTTGCCTGTGATGATATCTGTCCACTTGCCCTCTGGTACATAGTATTCAGCGATACCCTCATCATTAAGGATAGGAGCAACAAGAATGTTGTCGCCGAACATATACTGTCTGTCAAGTGTCAGACAAGTTGGGTCGTCAGCATAGTCGATAACCATTGCTCTCATTACAGGTACGCCGACTTCATGTGTCTTGATAGCCTGAGCCCACAGATAAGGCATGAGCTTGCCCTTGAGCTTTGTGAAGAAGCGCAGAACGTCGCAGGACTCCTCGTCAAAGAGCCATGGCACTCTGTATGACTGGTTACCATGCAGTCTTGAATGTGATGAGAACATACCGAATGCAGCCCACCTCTTGTAGATATCAGGTGTAGCAGTAGCCTCAAAACCTGCCATGTCATGTGAAGTGTAGCCGAAGCCTGAGATACAAAGTGACAGACAGCCTCTTACAACCTCAGCCATTGAGTTGTAGTTGCCTGAGCAGTCTCCGCCCCAGTGAACAGGGAACTTCTGACCGCCTGCTGTAGCAGAACGTGCAAACAGACAAGCCTTGTTCTCGCCGTAGTATTCTTTCAGTACATTGAATACGCACTCGTTGTAAAGATATGTGTAGAAGTTGTGCATCTTGATAGGGTCAGAGCCGTCATAGTAAACAACATCTCTTGTAGGTATTCTCTCGCCGAAGTCTGTCTTGAATGTGTCAACACCCATTTCGCAGAGCTTTCTCAGATATCCTGCATACCACTTGCAAGCCTCAGGATTTGTGAAGTCAACGATAGCCATACCAGGCTGCCACTCGTCGCACTGGAATACAGAACCGTCAGTTTTCTTGATGAAATAGCCGTTCTTCATACCCTCGTCAAAAAGCTTTGAACGCTGACCAACATATGGGTTTATCCATACGCAAGTTTTAAGACCCTTGTTCTCGTGAAGTCTCTTGAGCATTGCAGGAGGGTCAGGGAACTGTGACTTGTCCCACTCAAAGTTACACCACTCAAAGCCCTTCATCCAGAAGCAGTCAAAGTGGAATACCTGAAGCGGAATGTCTCTCTCAGCCATGCCGTCGATAAATGATGTGATAGTTTCCTCATCATATGTAGTTGTAAATGAAGTTGTGAGCCACAGACCGAATGAGAATGCAGGCGGCAGTGAAGGCTTGCCTGTGAGGTCAGTGTAGCCCTTGAGTACGTCAGTAAGGTTAGCGCCGCCGAATACATAGTATTCAAGGCTCTCGCCAGGAACTGTCATAGAAACCTTAGAAACAGTGTCAGAGCAAACTTCATATGAAACCTTGTCAGTGCTGTTTACGAATACGCCATAGCCCTTTGAAGAAAGATAGAATGGGATAGACTTGTATGACTGATCTGAGCAAGTACCGCCGTCAGCGTTCCATATCTCAACGTTCTGACCGTTCTTTGTGAATGTTGTGAACTTCTCGCCGAAGCCGTAGAAATATTCGCCAACAGAAGTGTCAAACTGCTCTCTGATGTATGTTCTTGTAGGGTCAGCAGGGTAGCTCCAGAATGTATCGTCAAGCTGTGTCTGAAGTCTTGCCTGCTGCTTGTAAGCGCTCTCAAAGATGATACCGGTTGATCTCCAACCGCCGCTTGTGAGCTTTTTGTCCTTGTAGTAGTAAGTAAAGCTCCAGTTTTCCTTAGAAACAACGAGCTTTGTGTCGCCTGTAACAAGTACAGCTTCCTTGTCTGTAACAGTTACCTGTGGCTTGAAGCCCTTGTCCTCGAGAACAAAGTGCGGACCATTGTCAACATAGCCTTTGTGGTGTGTGATGCTAACCTTTACGCAGTTCTCCTGAGTTGAAGTGTAAGCGATCTCAAGGTTTGCACTTCCTAGCATCATAGCTCTGTTGTATACAACGAAAGGTGTTGCCACAACAAGGAATCCGTTTTCGATCTCTTCGATCTCGAAAGCCTGATTTGCATAGTTTACTTCGTAGCCTCTCTGGTTGAGCCAGAAACCGTCAGCAAATTTCATGTAATAAACCCTCCTGTAAATTTAAAATAGTTTTCAGAATATAAAAAAATGAAAATTTTATCGGGAAGTCAGTTTCTCCCCCTATATGTATATTTTATAGCATATTTGCCTAAATTGCAATAGTAAAAAACTAATCTTTGCAAGTATTTTAATGGATTGAGCATATTTTGATGTAAATATTTTTTGAATTGATATTATCACTATATGAATTTATTAAGATGTATGTAAACCTTTACATGGAGCCGCAAAAAAACGGACGGCTGAAAAGTCGTCCGCAGAAATATTTGAATGACGTCAATATAAAGATGTAGGGGCTGGCGACCTCGACAGCCCGTTTCTTAGATAGCATTTGCCAGCTATTAATTATTCGATACTGAGAAACTCCTCAGGTATGTAAGATAAGCATTGCTCAACGCTCTCACGAGTGAAGCCCTCAACATAGTTTTTGGCAAACAGCTCGTCAGTGTATTCCGCATAAGGATATACTGTGCAGTTGTACCAATCGCCATAGTATGAATCACCCTCAAAGTGCGATATTATAGGTATCGCCTTTACGTTCTCGAATGTCACCTCATTGGTGTCAGGATTTTTCACAACATTGAGCTTGCCGATAAGTCCCACCAGCGACTTTGTGTCATACATAGTTGAAATAAAGTTGCCCAAGCCATAGTAAACGAACGCCTGTCCGCCGTCAGGCTTGTCAAAATATCCGCAAGTGCTGATAGTGTGCGCCTGAGTGCCTATTATCAGGTCAGCGCCCCACTCCACAAGCTTCGGCGTGATCTCTATCTGCTGTTCGTTCAGCTCGTTCTGTATCTCTGTGCCGTAATGACATGAAACGACCACAACGTCTGCCATTTTGTCCGCTTCCTCGATCTGCGCCTTGATCTTGTCCTCTTCTTCGAGATATATCACCTGTGCGCCGTCACCGCTGAGATAATTGCCGTTCGTGTGTTCCATGTATCCCAGAAAAGCAAACTTTATGCCGTTGACTTCCATGGTCTTGATAGTGTCAGCGTCCTCCTGAGAACGATATGCGCCATAATGCACAACGTTCTTTGTGTCCCAGTAATCAAGAGAGCTTATAAGCCCCGACTCTCCCTGATCGAGAACATGATTGTTTGACATTGATATCACATTAAAGCCCATGTCAACTATCTTGTCGCCCACAGCCGTTGGCGAAGCGAACATAGGATAACTCTGCGGCTCAACGCTGTCCGTAACAAGCGTCTCTTGATTGATGATAGCCACGTCAGTGCCCTCTATGTATTTTGTAACGTGTTCATAAGCCTGCGTGAAATCATATTTTTCACCGCCGCCAAGCTTCAGCGCCTCATTATAAATGTTGTCGTGTATAAGATTGTCCCCTACGCAAACCAGCGAGCAAGTGTAACTTGGCTGTTCCTTTTCTTCTTCCTTGACCTTGACCGTCTTTTTGTCGGAGCTATCATCAGCCTTTTTGACCTCCGCCTTGCTTTCAGTTTCAGCCACAGCCAAAGCGTCGCCGTCAAGCTTGCTTGTGTCCAGCTTACCGCATGATACCGCACTCAGCGACAGCACCGCCGAAAGAGCCACCACCGCAATTTTATTGTATAAATGTCTGTACTTCATATAAGTTCCTTTCACTAAGGCAACCCTTGTGTGGTTTTGCCTTGTTCTATGCAACATTACCTATGTGTTTAATTTTATCACATTTATCTCTAATAATCAAGTCAAATTTACAAAATGTCGAAAGCTTTATATTGACCGACGTACAATGACCATGGAATATTATGCACACGCCCGAGAGGACGGCAAAAAGCAAACTGTAAAAGACCACCTAGCAAACGTAAGCGAGAAAGCGTAGGACTTTTCAGTAGACTTTTTGAAGCCTCTAGCAAAAAAATCGGGTCTTTATCATGATATAGGCAAATATGCCCTCGATTTTCAAAGACGGCTTGATGATGACAAAGTAAAGTTCAGCCACGCCGCCTGCGGAGCGATCGAATATAACAAAACTGTAAGTATGCAAAAGGACATTTTCGCACCCCCATTTATCGATAGCAAACGAGGCTATTTTTAGAGAATCCTTCTTATCAGTCTTGACCTTTCTAACACGATTTGTGCCATAGTCATCGATCAGCAAAGGATTGACTACGGATACAAATATACCCTGGTTGTGGAGTGCATTGGCGATCGTTTCATAATATGCACCTGTGTATTCCATAACAACCTTTGTTTCACCTGAAAGTGATTTGATGAGCTGCACAAGCTTATTGAGATCACTTTCTGTGTGAGACACATCAAATGGTTCAGCTATGACAACTCCAAATGGCTGTATGACAGCAACAGTGCTTTTGCCTTTGGAAACGTCGATACCTACTGCGTTCATAAATATCTCTCCTAATGATAGAATTAGTGACGATGGCTCCACGCTTTACTCATTACCTATTCTGTCTACTGAGTGATGCGAGCGCACAGAGGTTGGCTCTACCTGCAAAAACGAATGCTGTAATGAAAGCATGGTCAACAGTCTTTATAACGGGCGTGGTGTCCCAGGGAGGATGTCGTTGATCCAGTCACTGCTTCCATTATAGCTTATGTAACAAGTACGTGTAAACCATAGCTGGTTCGCTGTGGATTTAACGTCTAAATTTATTATAGTAGAGAGGTATCATACAATGATTAGATTATTTATAAAAGAATACTTAGATGAAATGTCAACTGTATGTAGGGATAATCAGAATAATGTAAGTATCGCCGTAAATCCCGATTCTGAAAGGCAAGGAATTTCTTATTTCAAATTTTATAATTCCGCTTATTATGGTGATGCTACAAAGGTGGTTAGAATTCTATTTAATTCAGCAGATTATGTTGAAAATAAAAATGCAGAAGACCAAAAGCTTTGGAAACTCTCACATAAAGACAAAAAGTTGCTTAAAGAACTTTTAAGTAGTCCCTCTGCACAATATTCAGATATGACAGTTTGGCAAGCTTGTAAGTTTAAATGGAACTTTGAATATTTAGAGTTTATGATTTCTAGAGATAAGTATGTAAATGGCGAATATGATAAGGATAAAACATTCACAGAAGATCCTGGCTATGTACCTAACAGTTTGGAAATGCCTGATTATTTAGAATTAAACTTTGACTAAATATACAAATTTTAGTCACCCCAAGCATAATCGCATGGGTTATCCCACTACTATACACTCACATTAAATTTTCGTCGATATCCCCAATTTTCCCGCCCTAAATTTGTGCAAACAAATGATTTTTGATTTAATTTGGCAACATTTCTGCAATTGTTGCATTTTTTCTGCAACAAAGCACCCCATTTTCGTGTATAAGTAGAAGGGGTTTTATCACAAATCGGAAACCCTGCGGAGCGACAGTGTATGAGGAAACATTTTGTCAACGTGAGTTAGGTGAACACGATGAGAGGTTCTGATCGCACAGAAAAGCACTTCCTGCACTCCGTTTGAAGCTTGAAAATTGAATATTTATACCCACCAGCGTAAGCTATAACTTTAAGGCATATTGCTAACCTTAAATGTTATAGCCACGTTTGTTGACATTATCCATATAAAATGGTATACTTAAAATAAAATTTATACATAATGAAAAGAGCTAATGTAATGAATAAACATACCACTACCGATAAGTCAACAGGCGAAAGAAAATGCAGCTGCTTTAAACGCTGCGGCGGCTGTCAGCTAGATAAGACCTATGCCGAGCAAATAGAATGGAAGCAGGCAAAAGCCGATAGAATGTTGAGCCGCTTTTGCAGACCTCAGCAGATAATAACTATGGACGACCCCTATAATTACCGCAATAAAGTCCAAACTGTCTATAAGGTCAACAGTTCAAAGCGTATTGTCTCAGGAGTATATCAGTCCTCTACCCATAGCATGGTAATAACAGACGATTGCTTCCTCGAGGATATAAGAGCCCAGCAGATCATCGCTACCCTAAAAGATCTTATGGCTGACTTCCGTATTCTGCCATATAACGAGGAGAGCGACCAAGGGCTTCTAAAGCATACGCTTATTCGTACCTCACAAACAACAGGCGAAGTAATGCTCGTGCTTGTTACAGCTACACCGATATTTCCTGCAAAGAAAAATTTCGTCAAGGCTATCACCGAAAAGCACCCATATATAACTACTATCGTTCAGAACGTGAATAAAGGCAGAGTTCCTCTTACCTTGGGCGACCGTGATATTATAATGTATGGCAAAGGCTATATCACCGACGAGATGTGCGGCTGTAAGTTCAGAGTTTCACCACATTCTTTCTATCAGGTAAACCCAGAGCAGACCGAAAAGCTATATTCCAAAGCAGTTTCCTGCGCAGAGCTTAAAAAAGGCGATAAAGTTATCGACGCATATTGCGGAACAGGTACTATCGGTCTTATCGCCGCAAAAAGCGGTGCAGATGTGGCAGGTGTTGAGCTTAATGCCGAGGCCGTAAAGGACGCAGTTTCAAATGCCAAGCTTAATAAGCTTGACAATATCAGGTTTTATAATGAGGACGCAGGAGAGTTCATGACAAAGCTTGCGCAGGCAGGGGAGAGCTGTGATACAGTTTTTCTTGACCCTCCAAGAGCAGGCACAACAGAAGAATTTGTTGAAGCCTTGGGTAAACTCAGACCTGAAAAGGTAGTCTATGTTTCCTGTAAAATAGAAACCCTCGAGCGTGACCTTAAACTTCTTGCAAAAATAGGCTATAAAGCACAGCTTATACAGCCCGTTGATATGTTCCCACATACCACAGGTATAGAGAACGTGGTGCTTTTAAAAAGAAAAATGATATCGCTCACACCAAACAGAACACCTGACAAAAAGGGGGATAATAAAATTGAACGAAAAGGTAAAACTTCTCACAGATAATATTGAAAAAGTCATTGTCGGCAAGACCGACTCAGTGCTTAAAATAATCACAGCCATGCTCTGCGGCGGCCATGTCCTTATCGAGGACGTGCCTGGCGTGGGCAAAACTCAGCTTGTGTCAGCACTTGCAAGGTCTGTGGACGGCAAATATAATCGTATCCAGCTTACCCCTGACGTTATGCCGTCCGATATCGTAGGCTTTTCTATGATAGACCAGAAAACCCATGAGCTTGAATATAAAGAGGGTGCGGCAATGTGTAATTTCCTTTTGGCAGACGAAATAAACAGAGCCTCGCCAAAATCTCAGTCAAGCTTGCTTGAAGTCATGGAAGAACATCAGATATCCATTGACGGCAAAACCCATGAATTGCCGTCGCCTTTTATGGTGCTTGCAACGCAAAACCCTGTTGAAACTTACGGCACTTATCATTTGCCTGAAGCCCAAATGGATAGATTTCTTATGAAGATATCAATGGGCTATCCCTCATATGATGATGAACTTGACATTATGGCAAGAGCCGAAAAATCAGGCTTTGCAAAGAATATCAAACCTGTTATGACACTTGAAAACGTCCGTGAGCTTATGGGATACGCTGAAAATGTCACCGCAGAACTTTCCGTGAGAAAATATATCCTGAGCCTTGTTACTGCAACAAGAAATTCAGACTATGTAAAGCTTGGCGTATCTCCCCGTGGAAGTATCGCACTTCTCAAAGCTTCAAAAGCCTATGCTTTTGTTCAGGGCAGAAGCTTTGTTATGCCTGATGATGTCAAGGCTGTTATGCCTGATGTTCTTGCACATAGACTTATGCTTTCACCAAAGGGCAAATCTGCCTTTGCAAACGAAAGGGAAGCCCTTGAAAATATAGCACTTACAGTAAAATCACCTGACGCAATAGAGAAATAGAGGATATGACCCTATGAAAAATCTTTTAGGTTATCTTACCTGCGTGGCGGTGGCGATACTGCTCAGAGTTTATATAAACGGAAGCGGCGGCACGCTTGTGCTTTATCTTTTAGCCATTGCCTTTGTGATATCTCTTGCGGCACTTCTTATTACCAAAAGAAAACTTGTGGCGGCAATAAAGCTTTCCACAGAAATAAGTGCAAAGGACGAGGAGTTTGAAGCTGATATGATGCTGCTTAACGCCATACGTCTTATACCCTCATGTGTTGTCGAGGTAACGGCGGAGTGTTCAGATAATATCAGCGCTGTAAGCCCGCTTGAATTTAAAACTATCGTTGCAGGCGGCAGACAGCAAAGCGTAAGCGTCAAGCTGAAAACACGCTATGCAGGTCTTGGCACAGTGAAAATAAAAAGCATACGGCTTCATGACTATCTTGGTATTATTACCCTGCGCCTTGACAGTTCACGTTATGAAAAAGCCGTAGGAAAAATAAAGATAATGCCGAATATCCCTGACACAGGCTCACAGACAGAGCTTCTTAAAGCCACTTCCGAAAACGCTTCCTTTGACGATAACGAAAGCGAGTCAGACGAAAATGCACTTGGTCTTACAGGCGTTCCCGGCTATGACCACAGACAGTATGAGATAGGCGACCCACTAAAAAGAATAAATTGGAAGCTGTCTTCAAAGCGTGACGAGCTTATGGTGCGCCTTGATGAAAAGGTAACGGCTTCAAGTCAGGCGTTTTTTCTTGATATACCAAGCGAAAACCATGACCCTATGTTTGCCATGAATATCGACAATATAGTTGAAGCGAGCCTTGCAATGCTTTCAATGCTTATTATGGAGGGCTTTGAGAGTGAGTATAATTATTACCTTGACGGCTGGAAAAGCATGAAAATAAAGCAGGCAGGGGATATAATAGAGCTTCAAAACGACCTTGCGGCAATAGCTCCATATCCGCAGGAAAAACGTTTTGCCTTTTCTCATGAGATAGGCAAGACCGCTCCTATCTGCTTCACAGCCTGCATGGCGACTTCTCAGGGGGATTTTTCTTCGCTCCTAGAAGAATTTAACGGCTCTTTTGTAGTGACACGTCTCAGCGGTCTTGATAAGCAGACAGAAAATATGTGGCTTGTTGATGAGACCTTTGAGTTTCGTAAAATGACATAGGGGGTGCGGCTTTTGAATACTAAAACTACTCAGATAAAAAGCGCCCTTGTGAATATCCTGTCAAAATATGCTTTGCCACTGCTTCTTGGAACAGTGGTCATGAACATAATCTTCAAGACTTATCTTGTAGACAATGTCAGACTTTATACTTTGGGATATACAGTTTATGAATGTCTGCTGTTCGCACTTTTTGAGTGGCTGAAGCCGAAAAAAGTCTTGCGAGGGCTTGTTTATACCGCCCTTATGGTTGCAGTGCTGTTTTTAAGCTTTCAGCTTCTGCGAGCAGGCTTTGAACATTCAGGAAAATCCTTTATCAACTGGTTTTATGTAAACAGGCAGGAGATAGGTCAGATAGACGAATATTTCTACTTCCTGTTTGTGGGACTAGGTTTCTTCATCACTTCGGTGCTTTATTATTTCACCATTGTGCGCTACAGAAGCTTTGGAACAATGCTCGTTTTGCTTTTTCCGTTCTTTATTTACGGAAAACGTGCCGACTCAATGGGTACTCTTGACATAACAATAATGCTCACAGTGTTCATTGCACTTATGGTACACAGCAGACTTGTTTCAGACGAGAGCAAGCATGACCTTGTTATAAACGGCTCTTATGCGGCGGCAGCGGCGGTTTTTGTTACCCTTGTGGGTGCGCTTGCAATGCTTATGCCGACTTCGTCAAAAACGTCTTATCTCGAAAAAAACAGCAACTTCTTTGATGTAAATATCAGAAGCAGTGGCACATATGACAATCTTAGTGATGAGTCTTCCCCAAGATTTGGCGCAGATGCAACGGGCGAGATACTTTTTAACTTCACCACAACTTCTGATGAAAGGGTCATTTATCTGCGCAGACAATCATTTGATCTTTACAGAAATGAGAAGTGGGTAAATGATGATAGCTTCTATAATTTTGATTTTGACAAAACTGTTCACCTTTACGGCGATAATGAAGTGAACTCACCAAGCTATGTTTACAGCATAGCAAAGTCACTTGCGGATGAGGATTACAGCAAGGACAGTGGTGTGGACAAGTCGCAGTTTCCTGATGATCTTTTCGGTGACAAGGCGGTCATGAATCAGTTCAGTGACAGCTTTACCC
>CALEJX010000167.1 GCA_937898375.1 uncultured Ruminococcus sp. | reverse complement strand
GGGGAAAGGTGTTCGATACTGACAAGAATATCGTTTCTTATGATAATCTTGGTATCGCAAGACTTATCTATCACCTGCCTACAACACTTTGTGAAACATTCCTTAAGGAAGTTTTCAAGAAAGGCTCTATCGAGTCGCTGGATCATGAAACACTTTTCACAATCCAGAAGTTCTTTGAGAACAACCTGAACGTTTCGGAAACTTCAAGAAAACTGTTTGTTCACAGAAATACTCTTGTGTACAGACTTGAAAAGATCAAAAAGCTCACGGGTCTTGACCTGAGAGAGTTCGACCATGCTATCATCTTCAAGATAGCTCTTATGGTAAAGAAATATCTCTCTGCTAACCCTGTTAAGTTCTAAGTCCCACGAGCGGAAAAGAGGCTTGCTTGCCTCTGTAAAACTAAGGCGGTGTAAATTTTGGTAGAGTTTAAAGACGTGTCCGTCACCTATTCAAGCGGTGTGGACGCTCTGAACAAAGTAAACCTGAAGATAAACGACGGCGACTTCGCTTTCGTAGTAGGACCTTCAGGCGCCGGAAAATCAACACTTATCAAGCTGGTGCTTAAAGAAATAGACGCTACCAGTGGTACAGTAATGGTAAACGGCTTCAATCTGAAAAAGCTGAGAAGAAGAAAGATACCTGCGCTTCGCAGAACTATCGGCGTTGTTTTTCAGGATTTCAGACTTATCCCTACAATGACAGTTTATGAGAACGTGGCATTCGTGCTGAGAGTTATCGACGCTCCTGCAAAGTACATAAGAAGCCGTGTTCCATATGTTATAAGCCTTGTGGGACTTTCCGATAAGGCGAAAAGCTATCCGACCGAGCTTTCAGGCGGTGAGCAGCAGCGTGTGGCTCTTGCAAGAGCCCTTGTAAACGACCCTCAGCTCATCATTGCCGACGAGCCGACAGGTAATATCGACCCTGCGCTTTCATATGAGATAGTAGAGCTTCTCAAGGGCATCAACGAGTGCGGCACGACCATTCTTATGGTTACCCACGAGCATGACCTTGTGCGCTATTTCGGAGGCAGAATTATCAACATCAACAAAGGTCAGATCGCCTTTGACGAAGTGATAGGAGGCTCCAATGAAAGCAAGTAGTTTTAGATATCTTATAAATCAGGGCTTCAAGGGCATTTGGAAAAACAGAATGATGACATTTGCTTCTTTCTGTATCCTGCTCGTTTCCCTGCTTATGGTAGGCACTTCGGTGCTTGTTTCCATTAACCTTACAAGAATAATCGGCGGTATCGAGGATAAGAGCGAGGTCATCGTTATCGTAAAGGACGGCACAAGTCAGGCTGATATGCAGACCCTTGAAAACAAGCTTAAAGAGGTCGGAAATATCAACACTGTGAGCCTTTATTCAAAGGACGAAGCTTGGAAAAATATGCTCAAGGGCATGACAGACGAGGAAAAGGATTTCTTCCAGTATGCCGACGATAACCCGCTGCCTGATACATACAAGGTAACGGTCAAGGATATCGAGAAGATGAGCGAGACCACAACTCAGATAGAGACTTTTGACAACGTTGACTCCACAAAGTCCCCTACAGCATTTGCTGATATCCTTATCAGTATTAGAAGAATATTTACGATAGTTGCCTTTGCGGTCATTGTGGCACTTGTCGTGGTTTGTCTGATAATCATTTCAAACACAACAAGAGCAAGCGTTTTTGCAAGACGAAAAGAAATAAACATCATGAAATATGTAGGCGCTACCAACAGCTTTATCAGGATACCTTTCTTTATCGAGGGTATGATAGTTGGTCTGCTTGCAGCCGCAGGCGCACTGCTGCTCACAAAGTTTGCCTACGAGGGAATTTACAACATCTTCAATGATGACTTCAAGCTCTGGAGCATTCTCGGCGTTCAGAATTTGTATTCGTTCAAGTCCCTCATGCTCCCTGTTGCGGCGTCTTACCTTATCGCAGGCGCTGTTATCGGTGCGGTGGGTACTTCTATAAGCACAGGCAAGCACCTTAAAGTATAATACATTTGCCAAATAGAGACAGAAGGCAGGCTATGATCCAGTGGGGTTTTTAGACTGCCTTTTGTTGCAGTTTAAAGCATATCCTGACGTGAGATAAAAAAGAGATAACGTGCGGGATAAAGCGTGACAAAAAGATAAAAACGTGTAAAAATGGTCTTTTTTAAGACGGAGGACAGGTATGAAAACAGGTATATTCACAATGAAGCGAGTATTGGCTTTCACTATCGCCGTAGTCGCTTCCATGACAATGCTTGCAGGCGGCACACAGCCGCTTATGACGGCGCAGAATGCTTCTGCGGAAAGTCAGGCAATAAAAGACAACAAGAAAAAGATATCCTCTGCCAAGGATAAAATAAGCGAGCTTGAAAAAAAGCAGGCTGACCTTGACGAGCAGATAAACAGCACAAAGGACGATATCTCCAAAGAGGAAGAAAACCAGAAAGCTATCCAAGAGCAGATAGAAACTGTTCAGGAAACTATACTGACCCTTGAGGATTCTATCGCTGACCTTGAAACGGAGATAGCAGACCTTGAAGAAGCTATCGCAAAGAGCGAGATAAAGATAAAAAACAAGAGAACTGAGATAGAAGAGGGCGTTGTTGACTTCAAACAGCGTCTTAGAGCAATGTATATTGCAGGAAACAGTTCCTATACAGATATTCTTATTGGTTCGACAGACTTTTATGATATGCTTATGAAAATAGAGCTTGTCAAGAGGGTGGCTGACCATGACAACACCATGATAGAGGGGCTT
>CALEJX010000166.1 GCA_937898375.1 uncultured Ruminococcus sp. | reverse complement strand
GTTGAAGAAGATAACGCTGTCGTTTGCGGATATCTTGCCGTTCTCGTCGATAACTGTAGGAACAACGAACTCGTCTGTAACGTCTGCGGCATAGGAAGCCTTGATAGCGTCAACTGCGTTATCAGCCTTATTGCCCTCGCCGTATACCATTGCGTCATAAGCCTTGCCTACACGCTCCCAACGGTTATCTCTGTCCATTGCATAGTAACGTCCCATTACTGTTGCTATCTTGCCTACGCCAATTTCCTTGAGCTTTTCTTCAAGCTCTGCTACGAAATCAGCACCGCTTGTAGGAGGAACGTCTCTGCCGTCCATGAAGCAATGAACATAAACCTTTGTAAGACCTGCTTTCTTAGCAAGCTCCAAAAGGCCATAGAGGTGTGAATTATGCGAGTGAACGCCGCCGTTTGAAAGAAGTCCGAACAGGTGAAGTGCGCTGTCATTCTTCTTGCAGTTCTCAACGGCTGCTGTGAAAGCTTCGTTTGAGAAGAAGTCGCCATCCTTGATAGACTTTGTAATTCTTGTAAGTTCCTGATAAACGATCCTTCCTGCGCCGATATTTGTATGACCTACCTCTGAGTTACCCATTTGTCCCTCAGGAAGTCCAACGTCCATGCCGCTTGCTCCGATAAGAGTGTGCGGATAGTTGGCAAGAAGTCTGTCTATATTAGGAGTCTTGGCCGCTCTGATAGCGTTGCCGTAATCCTTGTGATTATAGCCGAAGCCGTCCATAATAATAAGTGCTATGGGTTTCTTTGACATAATTTTTATTCCTTTCAAAAATGCTTAGTTGCTGCTGTTATCGAAATATCCATCGACGTAGTCGTACAATTCTGACACTAAGCTCTCGTCAACTTCATAGATATCTCCACCGATACCTATCCACTTCCAGTCGGGAGCGGTAGCATAAATGACAACGCCATCAAGCTCGATCTTTATATATGCGCCCTTTGGAGCGTCGTCGCCTTGCTCGTCGACCAAAGTGCCGGAACTGATAACTCTGTCCTTGTAATCTTTGATCCAGTTTTTAAAATCAGTATCCTGTACCTGTACGCCATCGTGCATAGTATTGGAATCCTTATACACTATACACCTTTGAGCCATTTTTTCGGTCTGTACCGCAGATGAACCTTCATCGTTCGCAGAACTGCTGTCACCAGCATTGCTGCAAGCCGTGAACGCCATACACAAAGTTAAAGATAACAATGCAACTATTACTTTTCTCATAAGTTGTTCCCTCCTATGCAAAAAGCGCAGGAGACAGCCGCAGCCGTCCCCTGCGGAACTGTTTTCATTTTTTGTTCTTGTGACGAATGATATTTTACCCCTATATCTATCGCCAAAGATCTAAAAATTTATAGGATTACCCCTCAACAGCAGCCTGAACGATTGTGTTGAAGTCAGCTGCCTTAAGTGAAGCGCCGCCGATAAGACCGCCGTCTACGTTCTCCTTAGAAAGAAGCTCTGCGCAGTTCTTAGCGTTCATTGAGCCGCCGTACTGAATTGTAACTGCCTCAGCTGTAGCCTCGTCATAGATCTTAGCGAGTGTTGCTCTGATGAATGCGCAAACTTCCTCAGCCTGATCTGCTGTAGCTGTCTTGCCTGTACCGATAGCCCAAACAGGCTCGTAAGCGATAACGGACTTCTTAACGTCCTCAGCTGATACGCCGAAGAAATCAAGCTTTACCTGTCTTGCGATAACTTCCTCTGTGATGTTGCACTCACGCTCCCAAAGAAGCTCGCCAACGCAAACGATAGGCTTAAGACCAGCTGCAAGAGCTGCCTTTGTTCTCTTGTTTACTGTTTCGTCTGTTTCACCGAAATACTGTCTTCTCTCTGAGTGACCGATAACAACGTACTCAACGCCAAGCTCAACGAGCATATCTGCTGAGATCTCGCCTGTGAAAGCGCCGCTCTTCTCAAAGTGAACGTTCTCTGCGCCTATCTTTACGTTTGAACCTGCTGTTGTATTGATAGCAGTTTCAAGGTTTGTGAAAGGCACGCAGGCGATAACTTCTACCTTGCCCTCAGCGTTTGCAACCAATGGCTTGATAGCTTCGAGAAGCTCCTTAGCCTCAGGTCTTGTCTTGTTCATTTTCCAGTTTCCTGCAATAATTGCTTTTCTTACAGCTTTTTTCATGATAAAAAACTCCTTTATTTTTTATAGGGAACAGAAAAACTGCTCCTGCTAGTTTTCCAAGTCTATTATACAACATTCCCTCGTATTTGTCAACTAATTAACAAAGGCTCGGGCTTATTTTATCTGTTTTTTACAGCTTATCTATAAGCATAACGACACCGAAAACGCCAAGTAGAACGCCGATAGCGATAGCCGCATAGCCGAAAGGCGTTTTCTCCTCTTTTTCCTCGGCTTCCTTTTCCTCCTCAGTGACTTCTACCTTTGATTTTTCATCGTCAAGGTAAAATTCCTGTGGGTTTGCGGGGTTATACTTTATGTCTATCATGTCGCCCTTTTCATAGCCGTTGTCTGTGACTATCTGGGTATACTTTTCTCCGTTCACAGTATAACCTATTTTCCATTCAACAAAGACCTGATCTTCACCGCCGCTAAAAGACGGCATTGTTGTTTTTACCTTCTGCAAAGCCTTTGCCTGCATTGGCTCATAATGGTCTTCTTCGGGAATATTCTGTTCTTGATCCGGGAAAAACCGATAGCCTTTAAGCGCCTTGATACCGAAATATATCAGCCCTATTCCTGTAAGGAACAGAATTATCCCTCCGATTCCCTGCCAGCCAAGGTTAACGCCTGCCAAAACACTGACCTTGAAATTTTCAGCTAAAAGCATTAATTCGTTCATTCCGTCACCTCGTTTCTTTCAGAGGAATCGGGCGAGATAATGACAATATGTCCGCTTTCCGACCCGCT
>CALEJX010000165.1 GCA_937898375.1 uncultured Ruminococcus sp. | reverse complement strand
CTCAAAGGACAAGAACCTTTGGCACCTTTCACACGAAGGTCTGGATCTTGAAGATCCTGCAAACGAGCCACAGTATGAGAAGCCGGGCTTCCTTGAAATGGGCGTTTCACCTATCATGGCTCCTGACAAGCCAACTTATGTAACTATCCACTTTGAAAAGGGTATCCCAACAGCTGTTGACGGCGTTGAAATGAACGGCAAGGAGCTTGTTACAAAGCTTAACGAACTTGGCGGCGCAAATGGTATCGGTCTTGCTGACCTTGTTGAGAACAGACTTGTTGGTATGAAGTCAAGAGGCGTTTACGAGACTCCTGGCGGAACTATCCTTTACAAGGCTCATGAAGTTCTTGAGACTATCACACTTGACAAGGAAACTGCAAGAGTTAAGCAGTATCTTTCTATCAAGTTTGCTGACATTGTTTACAATGGTCAGTGGTTCACTCCTCTTCGTGAGGCTCTGAGCGCATTCGTTACAGAGACACAGAAAACTGTTACAGGTGATGTTAAGCTCAAGCTTTACAAGGGCAACATGATCAACGCAGGCGTAACATCTCCATACACACTTTATGATGAAGAAGTTGCTACATTTGATGAGGACAATGTTTACAATCAGGCTGATTCAGCAGGATTCATCAACCTCTTTGGTCTGCCGATCAAGGTAAGAGCTAAGCTCGAACAGAAGAGAAACGCTAAGAAAGACTAATAGCGGCGCTCTGTGTGACAGAGCATAAAGGTGTATAGCCTTAAAAGTTTGTATAATATTTTTCACGGAGGTTTTGATATGTCAGATAACAACAGCATTTTTGAGCCTGCAATAGACAAGAAGGTCGAGATCTCTTATGACAGCCTGCCGAACTCCTCTTTTGAGGACGTAAACCTCGGCGGAGCAAAGTTCTCGAACGTAAATCTTAAGGAAGCCGTTTTCGATGACGTTAATATGGACGAGACACATTTCAACAACGTCAGCATGAAAGAAAGCGACTTTGCAGATATGTATATGGTAAACACAAAGTTCTTGGGCGTAAATCTCAGCAACTCGAGATTTGGCTGCTCTATCATGAACAATGTTGAGTTTAAAAATCCTGATCTTAAGAACTCACAGTTCATTCACTGTGACCTTACAAACGTTGAGATAAACGATTGCAAGATTGACGGTTTGAAGATCAACGGCGTGGATATCCAGAAGCTGCTTGAACAGCACGAAAAGGAAATGTGATCTGCGTTTATTAAGATGTATCGGGGCAGGATGATCCTTTGGGGTCATTTTGCCCATACATTTTTTATATTTGATAACTTGAAATAAACATAAAGGACGGTTTTAAAATGGCAGGAAAAATGTGGGCAGGAAGATTTACAAAGGAAGTAGACGAAAGAGTCAATGATTTCAATTCATCCATTTCCTTTGACGCAAGAATGTACCGCTATGATATTGAGGGTTCTATGGCACACGCCACCATGCTTGGCGAATGCGGTATAATCGACAAGCACGAAAGCGAAAAGATAGTCGAGGGACTTAAGGGTATTCTTGCGGATATCGACGAGGGCAAATTACAGTTCGACCCGACCGCAGAGGACGTTCATATGTTTGTTGAGGCGGAGCTTACAAAAAGGCTCGGCGACACAGGCAAGAGGCTTCACACGGCAAGATCAAGAAACGATCAGGTGGCTCTTGACGTGAGAATGATACTCAGAGCCGAAACAAAAGAAATTATCGAGCTTGTGAAAAAGCTTGAACACACTATCCTTGACATTGCAGAGAAAAATCTCACAACTGTTATGCCTGGATACACTCATCTCCAGAGGGCGCAGCCTATCACATTTGCTCACCACCTTATGGCGTATGCAAATATGCTTCTGAGAGATATTTCAAGACTTGAGGACAGCTACAAGAGAACGAACATCATGCCTTTGGGCAGCGGTGCGCTGGCTTCCACAACTTATCCTATAAACAGACAGAGAGTTTGCGACCTGCTTGGCTTTGACGAGATAACGCAGAACTCCCTTGACGGCGTTTCAGACAGAGATTTCTGCATTGAGCTTTGCTCGGCTATCTCACTGCTTATGATGCACCTTTCAAGATTTTCTGAGGAGATCATACTTTGGTGCTCATGGGAGTTCAAATTTATCGAGCTTGACGACGCTTACGCAACAGGCTCATCTATCATGCCGCAGAAGAAAAACCCTGATGTTACTGAGCTTATCAGGGGTAAAACAGGCAGAGTTTACGGCGACCTTAACACACTGCTTGTTATGATGAAAGGTCTGCCCCTTGCATACAACAAGGATATGCAGGAGGACAAAGAAGCTATCTTTGACGCTATCGACACTGTTAAGCTTTGCCTTAAAACGTTCGACCCAATGCTCGCAACAATGAGAGTTATCCCTGAGAACATGAGAAACGCCGCAGCTAAGGGATTTATCAATGCTACAGACTGCGCTGACTATCTTGTTAAAAAGGGTATGCCTTTCAGAGACGCTTACAAGATAACAGGCACTCTCGTTCACACCTGCATTGAAAAGGGCTGTACCCTTGAAACTCTCCCACTGGAGGACTACAAGAAGCTCACTGACAACTTTGACGAGGACGTTTATGACGCTATCAGCCTTGAAACTTGCGTAATGCAGAGAAAGGCGGCAGGCGGTCCTGCGCCTGAGTCTGTGAAAGCTCAGATAGAATATGTTAGAAACAAACTTTGATAGACGCCGCTCCCCTGTTAAGTCGGCACTGCTATATCTTGTGCTGTGGGAGCTTGCGGCAGTTATAATGTGGCTTTTTACGGCTAAACTTTTTGTGATATATCCACTGTTTGCGGTAGGATTTACGGTGGTGTACCCTGTGTGTACATGGTGGGCTTGCTACCGACACGCTAAGAACTATGGTTTGAA
>CALEJX010000164.1 GCA_937898375.1 uncultured Ruminococcus sp. | reverse complement strand
GTAAAAAGCACTCTGTCGATATCGATACCCTCTTTAAGGATATTGTCACCTTTTCCGAAATTCGGGAAGTAAACTCTGTTTGGAAACTCTCTGAGTTTTTCCCTTATTGCGTCATTTGCCGAGTAGTCGGCAAGAAACTGCAATGCTGTCATAAATTTATCATTCCTTTCACTGAGCCTGTGGCTCAAAGTACCTACTTATTATCCACCACAGAGATAGCGGACTTTTCAGGGTCGAACATTTCTCTTACGGCGTTTTCGCAATCCTCCACAGTCATTTCTGCAAGCACCTGTGCTTCATAGAAAGCGTCAGAATTTTCAAAATAGCTTTCTGCAAGGTAATCTGCTGCTCTTTCAGGATTGTTCATGCCCCTTACTATCTCGCCGTACATAGAACGCTTTATCATGTCAAACTGCGCCGTGTCAAAACCCTCTGTCTTGACACGTTCTATTTCAGCAAGATAACGGCGGTAAAGCTCCTCAGGGTCATGGGATTCACCTGAGATTATTGGTGAGAACACTCCGCCGCTTGTGAACACCTCAACGCCGAACTGAGAATTGATAAGTCCGTCATCAAAAAGCTGCTTGTAAAGAGGTGATGACGAGCCAATAAGCAGATGAAGCGCAACTGACGCTGTTCCTGCTTTTTTGAAAAGCTCTCTGCCCCCATAAGGCTTGCACTTGATGCCAATATTAAAAAGCGGCAGACCCACAGGGAAGCTCTGAAATATCTTTTTCTGAGCCACATTCTCAGGCTCGTCAGGTAGTTTTGTTTCAAGCTTCATATCCTCGCATGGCTTCAACATTCTGTCGCATATTTCCATTACCTTATCTTCGTCAACATTTCCCGCAATAGCAAGGACCATGTTGTGAAGATTATAGAAAGTGTAATAGCACTTATACAAAAGTTCAGGGGTTATCTCAGCGATAGTGTCAACAGTTCCTGCAATATCTATCTTTATAGGGTGGTTCACATACATTGCCCTCAGAAGATTATAAAAGCACTGTCTTTCAGGAGAATCTGCGCACATTTTTATCTCCTGACCGATTATGCCCTGCTCTTTGGCTACAGACTGCTCTGTAAAATATGGCTTCTGAACAAAGTCGAGAAGTATCTCCAGTGACGCCTCCCAGTTTTCAGAACAACTGAACGTATATGCCGTTTCATCAAAAGATGTGAAAGCGTTTGCATTGGCACCTGTTTTTGCATATAGGTCAAAAACGTCAGTGTCCTCGTTTTCAAAAAGCTTATGCTCCAAAAAATGAGCTATGCCCTCAGGCACTGTGATGAAGTCTTTGCTTTCCTTGGTCTTGAAGCAGTTGTAAACTGAGCCGTACTTTGTGGCAAAAATGGTTTCTGTGGTTGTGAAGCCCTCCATTTTCCACACAAGCACATCAAGTCCTGACGGGTGATGAAACACGCTGTAGCTTTCTCCAAGACGCTCACTCTTTACGATCTCCTTATTCATCACAGTCCTCCTTTTTCTCGCCTCTGATAACAAAAACAGTATCAGGCTTAAAGGTCTTTGCACAGCTTATTATATCTTCACGGGTGAGCTTTTCTATCCTCTCGTTTATCTCCTCAGGAGTAAACGCCGTGTTTCGTGTGTTCTGAGCCGCATACCAGCCCATGATATCATATATGCTGTCATAATTTGACTTGAAGCCGCCGCAAAGAGATTTCTTTGTGTTTTCAAGCTCCTCGTCTGTAAAATCGCCGTCACATATGGCTTTGAGCTGTTCTTCAATAGCTTTTCTTGCCTTTTCGATATTACAGCTTTCAACGCCGCTGTCAATAAAAAGCGTACCCTTTCTGTCAGCGTATGCAGAAGAACAATAATAACAAAGGCTCAGCTTTTCTCTCACGTTTGCAAAAAGCTTTGAAAACGGAGTTGCGCCAAGAAGCATACAGAAAAGCTTTGCAGTGTAGATATCCTCGTAATCAGACTTGAATGCCATTACCATTTTGCTTTGGCTCACCTGCATTTTAAGCTCTTTGTAAACAGGCTTTGCCTTTGCAGGAGAATTGTGTCTGTAGTCTATTTTCTCCACAGGTGAAACTCTTTCAAGAGCCGCCATTTCGTCTCTTATAAGCTTTTCAGCCGCCGCAGTGTTTCCGCCGCCCGATATTGTTATCTCTATCTTTGCGCTTTCAAGCAGCTTTTTGTGCTGTCTTAACAGATCTTCCTGAGTTATGTTCTCCGCAAGCTCCACAGTGCCTATGGCAGACACAGCCGCAGGCTCGCCCTCAAAGATGATCTTTTTCGCCTGCAAAAGTGCATAGCCACGCTTGTCATTGACTGTGGCAACGATAGCGTCCATAAGTTCCTGCTTTCTCAAAGTGAAATACTTTTCACAGAACTTTCCGTCGACAAGGTGAGGTCTGAGCAGACAGTTTAAAAGCTGTCTTACCACCTGAACAGATATAACTTCGCCGTCTATGGTATAATCGTCGCCGATAAAGCTTGCAGACAGACCCACAGACTGATAATCGCCTATAGATCCGCAATTCGTGCCGATACTAGAGCCGTAAAGCCCTGTGAGCGTGGAAGTAAGCTTTGTTCGTGAGGGTATCTCTGCATTTGATGTCACAAGCACAGTTTGAAGCATTGCATTTACGCAGGCTGTTTTTTCGTCCAGCGGCGATATGAATGCTATCTTCACGCAGTTTGACTTGAATTTCTTGTCATATATTCTTGTAAGGGATATTCCTCTGCCGAGTTCTTCCCTACTATAAGATACAGCCATTTGATTACTCCTTCAAGCGTTTTCACGCCACAATTTTTCGTGATAACACGATAATAATATAGTATATCACATTCCAGCACAGATTTCCATACTTTTCACAAGAATTTCATAAAAGCTAACATTCTATTATCGTATAAACAAAATTCTCCCAATAAAGCATCGTGCCCTCGTCTGTTTCATCCGGTAGAAGCGCTCTTGCCATGAGCAGATCTTCACCAGTGTCCACATTTAGAAGATGTGCGTAGTCACCATCAATTTTTGTTACCTTATATGTTCTTGGTTCCATTTTTATTCCCCTTTTCTGTCCATAAATACCACGTTTTCAGTGCCTAGTCTGCTTTCAAGCTCGTCAAGCAGTTCAGGACACATTCTCACAGCATGAACGGATTTTATGCCTGTCATTTTACGCATATCGCTGAAAAATACCACAAACTTTGAACCGCTCTGTGCGCTGTATTTCTTGGCTATGGTTCTGACAGCCTTTATGCCCTCTGCGTCTCTTGAAATCAGCCTTACGCAAATATCCCTTTGAAGCTGCAATGAGCAAAATCTTTCAACAGGCTCGATCATATCAGCAAGTATCTTAGGTTCTTCTTCCTCCTTGCATGATATCTTGCCTTTGACGTGCAGGAGCGCTCTGTCTTTTATAAGCCCGCCCATAGTCTGAAAAGCTGACGGAAAAACCACTATCTCCAACGTTCCGAACTTGTCTTCAAGCTCCACAAAGCACATCATGTCGCCTTTTTTGGTCTTTAGCATTTTTCTGCCCCTGACCATTCCTGCATAGTCTACTTCCGCTCCGTCAGCGAAACGCTTGTCAGCCGTTCTGCCCTCGTCAGTGCAGGCTTTTATAAGCTGTGCAGAGGTAACGCACCTTGCGGCTGAAAGCACACATTCAAAACGGTCTATAGGGTGGGCGGATATATACATTCCAAGAGCTTCATGCTCAAATTCAAGAAGCTGCTGTTCATCAAACTCGCCGTAGCGCTCTATCTTCTTTTCCATTGGCGCAGCTCCTCCCATACCAAACAAGTCAAGCTGCCCCTCAAGCACGCTTCCGTCTGCCTGAGTAACGCTTTTCATTATGTCCTCGCAGGCGTTGAGATGTTCACGTCTTGTGTATCCAAAGCCGTCAAAAGCTCCGCTCTTGATAAGGGCTTCCACAGTTCTCAGGTGGATATCTCTGCCCGAAACTCGTGTACAAAAGTCTTGAAGCGAGCGGAACGCTCCTCCTGACTTACGCTCAGAAACTATCCTGTCGATAGCCCCCTCACCAAGGGACTTAACCGCAAGAAGCGCAAAGCGTATTCCCTCGGGCTCAGCCACAAAACCGCTTTCGCTTTTGTTTATATCCAGCGGCAAAATTTTCACGCCATTTTTGCCAACGTCTGCAATATAGCCGTACAGCTTGTCCGTGCTGTCAAGAAGCGTGATAGTCATAAGCGCCGCCATGTATTCTTTATAGAAATGGCATTTTAGATACGCCGTCTGATATGCAATAGTCGCATACGCCGCCGCATGAGATTTGTTAAAAGCATAGCTTGCAAATGATGTCATCTCATCAAATATCTCATTGGCAACATTGGCAGGCACGCCGTTCGCCACTGCTCCACAGCACTGCCCTTTCTCGCCATATATAAATGCCTTTCGCTCGTTTTCCAAAACAGCCGCTTTCTTTTTAGCCATTGCTCGCCTTACAATATCCGCTCTGCCATATGAATATCCTGCAAGAGTGCGGAATATCTGCATTACCTGTTCCTGATAAACTATACAGCCGTATGTCACTTCAAGTATGCCTTTGAGCAGAGGGTGCTTATACACTATCCTGTCGGGGTCATGACGGTTTCGGATATATGTTGGAATGGAGTCCATAGGTCCTGGGCGGTAAAGAGAGATAACAGCGATAAGGTCCTCTAATCTTTCAGGGCGAAGCTTCATGACAGTTGCGGTCATGCCTGCACTTTCAAACTGGAAAACGCCCTCCGTTTTGCCCTGTGACAGCATTTCATACACCGCCTTGTCATCAAGAGGTATCTTCTCCAAGTCAAAATCAGGGTGAGTTTTTATTACCTGCTTGCGGCAGTGGTCTATTATAGTAAGGTTGCGAAGTCCGAGAAAATCTATTTTCAGAAGTCCCAAACGTTCAAGCACAGTCATTGTATACTGTGTGGAAACTTGTCCGTCACGGGCATAAAGAGGAACATAAAAGTCCACAGGCTCTTTTGTGATAACAACGCCTGCTGCGTGGGTGGATACGTTTCGTGGCATACCCTCAACGCTCATGGCAATATCAAGGAGCTGTCGTATCTTCATATCCGTCTTATAAAGTGAACTAAGCTCAGGGATATTCTCTATGGAATATTTAAGCGGCTGACCCCTTGGAATCTTCTTTGCAAGCATATCCCCTGTCTGATAAGACAGACCCATTGCCCTTGCCACATCTCTGACCGCCTGCTTTGCCGCAAGTGTGCCGAATGTCGCTATCTGCGCCACATGGTCAGAGCCATATTTTCTCACAACGTAATCAATAACACGCTGTCTGCCCTCCATGCAGAAATCTATATCAAAGTCAGGCATGGAAACTCTCTCAGGGTTTAGAAAACGCTCAAAGAGCAGATCGTATTTCAGCGGGTCTATGCCTGTTATACCGATACAATATGCGCAAAGGCTTCCTGCGCCTGAGCCACGTCCACAGCCCACAGGTATGCCATGTGTTTTTGCATAGTGGACGAAATCCCACACTATAAGATAATAGTCAGTATAGCCCATTCGGGTTATAACATCAAGCTCATAATCAACACGTTCCAAAGCCTCTTTGGTAGGCTTTTCATAACGTTTGTAAAGCCCTTTCATGCACATATCACGGAGAAACTTTTCGTTATCCGAAACACCGTCTATATGAAAATAAGGCAGCTTTGTTTTGCCAAACTCAAAGCTAACATTACATCTGTCAGCTATCTTTACTGTATTCTCCAAAGACTCAGGCTGAGATTGAAAAAGCTCCGCCATTTCTTCTGCTGACTTTACATAGAACTCGTCTGTAGGAAATTCAAGCCTGCTTGGGTCGTCTAGCGTAGTGCCTGTGGAGATGCACATAAGCACACGCTGAGCATTTGCGTCTGAGCGTTTGAGATAGTGTGCGTCATTAGTGCAGACCATTGGTATTCCCGTTTCTCGGGAAAGCCTTATAAGCATTGGCAGTATTCTCTGTTGGTCTGCAAACTTATGGTTTTGCAGTTCTATAAAGTAATTATCCCTGCCGAATATGTCACGATATTTGAGAGCCGTCTGCTTTGCCCCCTCATAGTCGCCATTGGTAAGCTTTCTGGGTATCTCCCCTGCAAGACAAGCTGACAGGCAGATAAGCCCCTTATGATATTTTTCAAGAAGCTCAACATCAACTCTCGGTTTGCTGTAAAAGCCCTCAATATATGCCGCCGACACAAGCTTTATAAGATTTTGATAGCCCTCGTTGTTTTCGCACAGAAGCACAAGGTGATAAGGTGAACTGTCTATCTTCGCAAGTTTGTCAAATCGTGTTCTCGGCGCAACATACACCTCACAGCCTATTATAGGCTTTATGCCCTGAGCAAGGCACTCGTTGTAAAACTCCACTGCCGCAAACATATTTCCATGGTCTGTGACTGCAACGGCTTTCTGTCCAAGCTCTTTTACACGCAAAACAAGCTCCTTGATACGGCAGGCACCGTCAAGGAGCGAATATTCGCTATGAAGATGTAAATGTACAAACTCAGGCATTTTTATTCCTCTTTCAGTGTAAGACCTTTCTCCTCTCTTATCTTGTCTGCTATCTCAGCTATCTTCTGCAGTCTATGGTTTGCCCCCGAACGAGATATAGGCGGATCTATTGCTGCACCAAGATCTTTAAGATTGAAGTCAGGATTATTATATCTAAGCTCGGCTATCTCCTGCAAATTATCGGGAAGAGAATAAAGCCCCACCGTTTCGTCTATAAGCTCGATATCGCTTATCTGCTTTTCCGCCGCTTTAAGTGACTTTTCTATATTGGCATTATCGCAGTTCACCGCACGATTTATCTTGTTGCGCATATCTTTCATCATTTTTACGTTCATAAGCTCAAGCGAACACATTGGCGCACCCATAAGAGTAAGCATATCTATGATATTCTCAGACTCTTTTATGTAAACTATCTGTGCGTTCTTGCGCTCAACGTGCTTTGGCGTGATATCGTAATTGTCTATAAGCAGCATACCAAAATCGTTGCAAAGCTCAAGCGTTGGCATAACGAACTCCATATGATATTTCTTCTCAGGATTGTTCACCGAACCACAGGCAAGAAATATCCCTGCCACGAGCTGAGGATAAAACTTCTCTTTAGGCAGGTCGGCTTCTTCCAAACGCCTGCTTTTATCCATTCTGAAATAGTCAAGAAGCGTAAGCCTGTCCTCACGCTCAGGTATATCCAGAGCATAAAGCACAACGCCGTTTCGCTTTTTCTGCTCTGTTACTGACACTGCTTCTTTATTGCCCGTTATCCTGCCAGTGTTCAGCACGAAAAAGTCTGCCACTGCCTTGTTTTCCGTTAGAAACGATATCTCCTCGTCTGACAGACAGTTGCAGTATGTGAGCATG
>CALEJX010000163.1 GCA_937898375.1 uncultured Ruminococcus sp. | reverse complement strand
ATTTACGCCATTTGTAGGGGAGCGGCTCAATTTCTGTTTCACAGAAATGCGACGTCCCACTTGTTTCGGAATTTTTCAACAAGCTGAAGCCACCGCAAAGCACACCGTCAGCACGGATAATATCAATCTTCCGTCATCTTTTTGTTCATTCATCATAAGCCCCCTGGATCATCAAAGCTTATTATCTTCTCTGCAATTTTTCCACAACTATCCAGCTCGCTCCGTTCTGAGTTATAGTAAACTTCTCGCTGTCCACAAAGTCGGTCGGGTCAAAATTATATGTGCCTGCAAGAACGTGAGGCAAATACTTGCTGTTTTGATTTTTTAAGATCGTGCTTGAAATAGTCGTAACTTTAGAAGAAAGCTTGCCGCTGAGGGTAAGAGCTGTGCTTACTGTGAGGGCCTCATCATCAAAAGCCTTTTCCTCGGCTGTTGGTATCGTAAATCCATCATGCGTAAATTTTCCCTCTACCATTTTGTATTCATCAAGGGGCTCATATGTAAAATCAACGTCAATAGCCGTATTTGAATGGTTTGTAACGCTTATATCGTTGCCCTTTGCAGACCATTCGCCCTTGGTGTCAATATCGTATTCGTGAGTTTTGGCGTTCCAAGTCTTTGTTCCGTTCACGTTGTATGTGAACTCCATTTCGCCCCACACAACGCCGGCACTGATAGTTTTTGAAGTCTTGATATCCTCAACATACTTTGCATTTACGCCGATATTCTCATTTGCCGCCGCAGTAAACGCCGTTGTACTGAGTACTGCCGCAAGTGCAAGTGCCATTGTAATAGAAATTGTCTTTTTCATAAGTAATTGCTCATTTATAATTGATTTTATTATTTATTTGGTGTATCGCCATTGCCGTCAGAAACAGCTTCAAGAAATGCGGCGGTAAATACCATATCTTACTCCTCAACTGTCACTGTGATCGCCGCCACAGTATCTACCATTGCTTTCTCACCTGTTTCAGGGTCATAACTCAGCACCCTGAAATCAGCGTCGGTATAAGTTCCCACACTGAGTTTTTTCTCTGCGCCCTCCAGCAAAGAAAGTTTTTTAAGCTGATTGCCAGGAGCGATAATTCCCGACTGCGCTATCATTTCGCCGTCTATCTCAATACAAAGCACGATATCCTGTGTTGAGCTGTCAGGGTGCTTATAGTTGAGATAAGCGGTCTTATCTAAAAGGCTTATGGTAACTGTGCTTTCGTATTCAAGAGAGATACCTCCGCCGCCCTCGGGGACATCAAGCTTGTCACCGCCGTCATTGAGTGGCTCGGCGTTCTGCTCTGTCTGCTGGGGAGCATAGTCAGGCACGAGAGTTTTTTGCTCTGTGTCTCTGAAAAACACCGCCCACACTGTCACGCATATGCAGGCTATCATGCCAAGGATAAGCGCCGCTATAAAAACTCTTTGCTTTCTATCTTGGTTTTCATTATTCGCCATTGATTTTCCTCCAATTTTTGTACGCTTTCTGTCAGCATATTTTAAGGCTTCCGAGAAATTGTTGAGACTTATTATATATTCTCCTTAATAAAAAAGCAATACATTTTACACAAGCAGTACAAATTTGGCACGAACGGCAGATAATTTGACTTTGCTACACTTATTGTGATATAATCAAAAGTGAGAAAATTTGCTTATGAAATGGAGAGACAGCTATGTTTACATACAGAAAAATAGAGCCAGCAGATAACAAAGCCTTGGCAAAAATAATCCGCAGAAACCTTGAATTTTACCACCTTGATATCCCAAACACAGTGTATTTTGACCCTGAGCTTGACCGCTTGAGTGATTTTTATACTGCTGACCCACAAAAGCGTGTATACTTCACCGCACTAGACGAAAGCGGCGAGATAATCGGCGGCGTTGGTGTGGCTGAGTTTGAGGGGTTAGAAAACTGCGCAGAGCTTCAAAAGCTTTATCTTGTCAGCACAGAGAGAGGAAAAGGCTACGGCAAAGCCCTTGAACAGCTTGCAGAAAGTTGGGCAAGGTCGGCAGGATACAAAAAGCTCTATCTTGAAACACACACCAATCTTGACACAGCCATAAAGCTTTACGAGAGAATGGGCTTCGAGCAGATAGAAAAGCCTGCCTCGGTAGTCCACAGCTCTATGAACAGATTTTTTATAATGGACCTTTGATTTGATACGCAAAAAGCCCTTAATGTCAATTACATAGTATTGCAATTCGCCTAGAAATGTGCTATACTATGTTTGTATTCGTATAGTTACTTTTGGCAGAGGTGTAGCAAATGACATATAGCTATAATCACTTGTGGAATTTACCGATTAACAAGCGCATGACGAAAAACGAAATGTAAAAGCAGGCAGGTATTAGCACAAACATTCTTGCATAAACGGGCAAGGATGAACCTGTTGCAATGGATATCAAAAATCTATATCGTGCTTTATTGTATGCTAAGCGACATAGCAGGGAGGAGATGGAAGATAATGACGAAAGCCCATATGGACGTTATGTTTAAGTTAGAATCAGATGTGAATGATTATGTGAAGTCCAAACTAACCGCTTTAGGTTTGAAAAAGTTAATCGACTTCAACGAAGAATCAGGAATGTCCGATTATATGAAGGAGGCGTTGAAGGGTTCGGCAAAAACAAAGGATAAGACTAGTTTTGGCAAGCCTGATTTTCATATTGAAAAATACAGTGTTCCTATTGTTATTGAGGATAAGCTGGGGATAAAGTACCATATAGCGGAAAACAAATCCGGCATACGCATGGACGAGAAAGCCGTACGGGAATATGCTGTTAATGGTGCGATATATTATGCGAGGAATATGATTGCATCAAAAAAATATGATGAAGCTATAGCAATCGGCATTTCTGGTGATAATGAGAATAATATCAAAATATCTGTATACTATGTTTTTTCACAGTCTATTCCGCCTAAAGAGATGACTGATTATGTCACGCTTGATTTTGTACAAAATCAAGACAGCTTTAAAGCTTTTTACAAAGCTACAACTGTAACAGATGAGGAACGGCACCGAATACTTGTTAAATCAAGGGAAGAAATCTTAAAACACGCCAAAAAGCTAAACTCTTTGATGAATAATCACAATATAGGCGTTGACCAACGTGTGGTTTATGTTTCAGGTATGCTTTTGTCAATGCAAGATATATATGACGAAAGCGGAAATGTGCTTGATTTAGGATTAACCCCGGATGACCTTAAAGGGATTCAGACAGAGCAAAAGCGCGATAGTATTGTAATTGTAAAACACCTTGAGGAATACTTAGACCAAAAGGACATAGCAGTGGATAAGAAACGCATAATGCTTGATTCATTTAAAATGTCTATTTCCTTGGATGCTGCAAGGGATATGGTTACTGAAAATGACAAAAGTGTTTCAAAACTGCTTGAAAAGCCTGCGTCTATCACAAAGCAAGTGTTTGTTTATCTTTATGAGTATGTCTATAGAGTAATAGACCTATCGAACGGCGCACTTGATATAATGGCGGAAATGTATTCCACTTTTTTGAAATATGCTTTGAGCGATGGCGCACCTTTAGGGAAGGT
>CALEJX010000162.1 GCA_937898375.1 uncultured Ruminococcus sp. | reverse complement strand
TGTGCATACTGGGGCAAGGCTGAGGACGGCAAGCAGCTTTCAAGAATTTACGGAACTGCATTCCCTAAGGCTTCAATGCTCGATGAGTTCCTTAAACAGCAGGAAGAAGCTAAGCTTCGTGACCACAACAAGATAGGCAGAGAGCTTGAATATTTCACAACTGTTGATTGTATCGGTCAGGGACTTCCTGTTATGCTTCCAAAGGGCGCAAGAGTTATCCAGCTTCTTCAGCGTTGGGTAGAAGACGTTGAGCAGGCAAAGGGCTGTCAGCTCACAAAGACGCCGCTTTTTGCAAAGAGAGATCTTTACAAGATATCAGGTCACTGGGATCACTATCTTGACGGAATGTTCATTCTTGGCGACCCGTATGACGAGGAAAAAGAGTGCTTCGCACTTCGTCCAATGACTTGTCCATTCCAGTATCAGGTATTTCTTAACAGACAGCGTTCATACAGAGAGCTTCCAATGAGATTGACAGAAACTTCTACGCTGTTCAGAAACGAGGACAGCGGCGAGATGCACGGTCTTATCAGAGTAAGACAGTTCACTATCTCCGAGGGTCATTACATTCTCAGACCTGACCAGCTGGAAGAAGAGTTCAAGGGTTGTCTTGAACTTGCTAAGTACTTCCTTGACACTGTTGGACTGCTTGATGACTGCACATTCAGATTTTCACAGTGGGACCCTGCTAACCCTAAGAACAAGTACGAGGGTACGCCTGAGCAGTGGGAACACGCACAGGCTGCAATGAAAACTATCCTTGACGACCTTGGTGTTGATTACGATATCGGTATCGACGAGGCGGCATTCTATGGTCCAAAGCTTGACATTCAGTACAAGAATGTTTACGGCAAGGAGGACACGCTTGTAACTATCCAGATAGATATGCTTCTTGCTGAGAGATTTGGTATGTACTATGTTGACAAGGACGGACAGAAGAAGCTTCCTTATATCATTCACAGAACTTCACTTGGCTGTTTTGAGAGAACACTTGCTTATATGCTCGAGCATTTCAACGGCGTTCTTCCTCTGTGGCTCGCTCCTGAGCAGGTAAGACTTCTTCCTATCAAGGAGAGCCATGCTGAATACGCTCAGAAGATAGCTGACAGAATGACAGCTATGGGCATGAGAGTAACTGTTGACAACAGAGATGAGAACATCGGTCCTAAGATAAAAGCCGCAAGACTTGAAAGAATACCTTATATGCTCATCATTGGCGATAACGAGGTAAGCAGCAACACTGTTACAGTTCGTTCGAGAAAAGAGGGCGAGCTTCCTGCAATGCCTGTTGACGAGCTTATCGCTAAGCTTGATGAGGAGATAAAGACTAAGGCTAAGTAATTAGTCGTATCGTGACATAATGACAGAAGAGGTCGAGAAAAGCGGGCGACCTCAGGTCGCCCCTACTGAACAAGTTTTGTATGTTTCAATGCGAACAAGTGTAGGGGCGAACAGTGTTCGCCCGTTGGCTTTCACTGTCAATGTGTTTTATACAGACGTTTTATGCGATACCGCACAGGGGAAAATTCTCTTGTGCGGCATTGCCGTTTATAAAATATGGAGCGGATAGGATAAAATTCGCTTCGGGAAAGAGGTAATAGATGAAATCAGATATGATCTGGACGCTTGTGGCGTTTGCATTCTATCTTGTAGGAATGTTGCTTATAGGCGTTGCGTATATGAAGAGAACAAAAAACACCGAGGACTTTTTCCTCGGCGGCAGAGGACTTAACGGCTGGGTAGCGGCGCTTTCGGCTCAGGCGTCTGATATGTCGGGCTGGATGCTCATGGGTCTGCCAGGCACTATTTACGCTTTCGGAACAGGTCAGATATGGATAGCTGTGGGACTTCTTATTGGAACTATCCTTAACTGGGCGATAGTTTCGGGCAGGTTGAGAAGATACACTATAAGAGCAAACAACTCAATGACGCTTCCTAAGTATCTTGAAAACAGATTTGAGGACAAGCACAAGATAATGCTTCTTGTATCGTCGATCGCAATAGTTATATTCTTCCTTGTTTACACCGCTTCTGCACTTTCGGCAGGCGGCAAGCTTTTCAACTCTATTTTCGGAATAGACTACAAGATATGCCTTACTATCGGCGCTGTGGTAATACTTGGCTACACTTTCATGGGCGGATTTATGGCGGTATGTGTAACTGACTTTATACAGGGACTTCTTATGCTGGCAGGCGTTGTGACTATACCTATCATTGCATTTTTCCTTGTTGGTGCAGGAAACGTTATGGACAACATCACTGCAAGCGGTGTTGAGGCACATCATTATCTTAACATATTCAACGATGAAAAGGGGCAGACACTTTCATTTATCGACATAATCTCTCAGCTTGGCTGGGCGCTTGGTTATTTCGGTATGCCCCACATTCTGGTAAGATTTATGGCTATAAGCTCTGAAAAAGAGGTAAAGAAGTCAAGGGTCATAGGCTGTGTATGGTGCGCTATCTCACTTTGCTTCGCTTGCTTTATAGCTATCGTGGGCAGGGCTTATCTTGTGCCTGCGCTTGAAAACAACAAGTCTGAGAATGTTTTTATCGAGATGATACAGAAAGTATTCAACTCTGACATAGGCATACCGTTCATAGGAGGAATTTTCCTTTGCGGAATACTTGCGGCGATAATGTCAACGGCTGATTCTCAGCTCCTTGTAACGGCTTCATCGGTATCTGAGGATATTTACCATTCTTGTATCGCACCTAAGGCTGAAAATAAGAAAGTTCTGCTTGTGAGCAGGATAACAGTTCTTGCGGTAGCGGTTGTGGCATACATAATCGCACTTGACCCTAACAGCAGTATAATGGGGCTTGTTTCAAACGCATGGGCAGGTCTTGGAGCTTCGTTCGGTCCGATAATACTTATGTCACTTTATTGGAGGAGAACGAACCTTGCAGGCGCAGCAGCAGGCGTTGCCAGCGGTGCGCTGTCAGTTATCATTTGGGACTACATACCTCTTGCAGGGGGACAGACTTTGGCTGACAAGACGGGGCTATACTCATTGGTAGTTGGATTTGCAGTTAGCCTTGTGCTTATCGTGGTAGTCAGCCTTTGTACAAAAGAACCGTCTGAGGAGATGCTGAAGGCATTTGATGATGTTAAAAATGGCGTAAACTGCGGTTGTGATGAGAAAGCCTGATATTACTTAACTTTTTATGATATTTGGAAAACACGGTGGCTTGGGGCTTCCGTGTTTTTTTTGGTGTATAGTTGTTGTGACAGCAAACTTGTGCGGGAACGAAACGGGCGAACGCTGTTCGCACCTACAGATACGTTGTGCTGTTTTCGTGGTTTATTGTGAAATATCGGAAATGGTGACGTGCGAGAAATACGGGACGTCGAGGGCGCCGTCCCCTACATGGTTTGTGAAAACATAAATCATGTAGGGAATAACGCAAGTTTGATGAACCAGAAGCGGGTGACCAGAGGTCGCCCCTACGGGGTGGATTGCCGTGATTTTGTGGGTCAAGCCGTGTTTTTTATTCAATTTTCAAGCTTCAAACAAGGTGCAGGAAGTGCTTTTCTGTGCGA
>CALEJX010000161.1 GCA_937898375.1 uncultured Ruminococcus sp. | reverse complement strand
AAACCTATATAATTAGTCAGTAAACAAAGGGTGAGAGATATGTCGAACATAGTTTTATCTCCGCAGGAGAAAAGGATAAGATCTGCATCAAGCGGATCGGAAACACGCACAAAAAGAATATTAAAAAGATTTCAGGGAACTACCCCGAAAATAGACATTGAAAGAGGACGTTATTTTACAGAATCGTTCAGAGAGACCGAAGGTCAGCCCCTTGTACTGCGTTGGGCAAAAGCACTGTATCATTATGCAGAAAATGCAACAGTTTACATCGACGACGATCAGCTTATTGCAGGAATAGCAGGCAGAGAGGGCAGATATGGCATTCTGTATCCTGAGTTAGACGGAGATTTTCTCGATGAAGCAATAAAAAGTTTGCCCTCTCGTGAAAGTTCGCCATTTGACATAACTGATGAAGACGCTGACTATATCATAAACGAAATATCCCCCTTATTGGAAAGGAAAAACCTTTCACGAAGCCCTAGCGGCCGCTATCCCAGAGGATACCAAAAGATACACCTATAATAATGATGAAGAACTTACTTCAAGATTTATAGTAAATGAAACTGCGTCTTTCCGTTCATCTATCCAGTGGGTGCATGATTATGAAAAGCCGCTGAAGATCGGTTTTAACGGCATAAAGAAAGAGACTCAGGAAAAGCTTGCCGCACTTGATGAATTTAGTCCGGTCGACAACACTGAACGCAAGCCGTTCCTTGAAGCTGTAATAATTACTGCGGACGCAATTATCCTGTGGGCGAACCGCCACGCCGCTCTTGCTGCAAAAAAGGCGGAAGTTGAAACGGACACAAATAGAAAAAGCGAACTTCTCGAAATAGCGAGGATATGCCGCAAAGTACCTGCTGGACCTGCTGAAAGCTTTTATGAGGCTGTACAGAGCCAGTGGTTCATACAGCTTTTTTCCCGTATCGAGCAAAAAACAGGAACGATAATCTCAAACGGAGGAATGGATCAGTATCTTTATCCTTATTATAAAGCAGATAAGGAAAAAGATCTGATAGATGAAAATAAGGCAGAAGAACTGCTTGAATGTGTATGGATATCAATGGCTCAGTATATCGACCTATATCTCTCCAAAGCAGGCGGAGCATTCAACGAGGGTTATGCCCACTGGGAAGCTGTGACTATTGGCGGACAAACAAAGGACGGCAGAGATGCCGTAAATGAACTGACATATATTTTTCTAAAGTCTAAGCGTGATTTTCCGCTGAATTATCCCGACCTTGCGGCTCGTACCCATACCCGTTCGCCTGAACGCTATCTTTATGAAGTCGCCGAAACTATAAAAGACGGCAGCGGATTTCCAAAGCTGATAAATGATGAAGAAGTCATTCCGCTATTGCTTTCAAAGGGAGCACAGTTTGAAGAAGCATATGACTACTCAGTTTCGGGCTGTGCAGAGGCAAGAATGCCAAATCGTGATACTTTCACTTCTCCGTGTGCATATATAAACTTTGCGGCGGCTGTTGAGATGACGATATATAATGGCAAAATGCTCAAATACGGCGATGAAGTCATCGGTCTTGAAACCGGTGAGGCAGAAGATTTCAAAACCTTTAATGAATTTTTTGCAGCATATTTAAAACAGCAGAAGAACTTTATGAAACAGGCTTTCATCCAGCAGCATGAAATTATTCGTCTGCGTGCTGAACATTTTGCCTCTCCGCTTGGTTCGTCACTGCATAAGCTTTGCATGGAACAGTGCAAGGATATCCATACGCCAAAAATCGAAGGCGGTATCGACCTTGGTTACTTTGAATTTATCGGATACGGCACAGTGATAGATTCCCTTGCTGCTATAAAGAAAGAAGTATTTGAAGATAAAAAGCTTACATTTGCAAGAGTGAAAGAGGCACTTGAACATAATTTTGAAGGCTATGAGATCGAACGTCAGCTGCTTAAAAATGCTCCTGCATACGGAAATAATGACAGCTATGCAGATGAGATCGGAAAAATACTGGACAGAGAATTGCTTGAATTCACAAAAAAATATTCTGCTGAATTAGGCGTACATCTCTACCTCAGATATGTTCCGTTCACTTCAAACGTTCCTTTTGGAAAGGTCGTTTCTGCAACACCCAATGGCAGATTTGCTTATCTTCCTCTTTCAGACGGTTCTTCCGCATCGCAAGGTGCAGACAAAAATGGTCCGACTGCTGTTTTGCTTTCAAACTATGCGACTAAAAACTATGATTTCAGAAATCGTGCTGCACGTCTGCTGAACATCAAGCTTAGTCCGCAGTGCGTAAGCGGCGAAGAAGGTACGGAAAAACTTGTGCATTATATAAAAACATGGTGCGATCTGAAACTTTGGCATTTACAATTTAATGTCATAAACAGAGAAACGCTTATCGAAGCTCAAAAGCACCCTGAACAGTACGGAAGCCTGCTTGTAAGAGTGGCAGGATA
>CALEJX010000160.1 GCA_937898375.1 uncultured Ruminococcus sp. | reverse complement strand
TGCATGCTCCCCATAGCAAATTCCACCGCAGGCTCAGTTGGTCAGTCCTACGAGCTTATGAAAAAGCATGACTTCAAGATATGCGCCGCAACTAAGGTAAAAATATCCCACTGTCTTGCCGTAAAAAAAGGCACACGCTTTGAGGATATCAAAATAGTCTATTCTCACGAGCAGGCGCTCAGCCAGTGTTCAGATTTTCTCTCACAAAACGGACTTAAAAGCCATAAATACGCTAACACTGCCCTTGCGGCGTGCTATATAAAAGAAAGCAATGACCCTTATGCCGCTATCTGCTCAGAAGCCTGCGCACAGCAGCATGACCTTGAAATTCTCAGACACAATATAGCAAACGCCGCCGAGAACTACACAAGATTTATTCTTATCTCAAAAGAGACCCTCTGCGCAGAAAATGCCGATATCGTGTCAGTGTCCTTGGCACTGCCCCATACATCATCTGCGCTCTACAGACTTCTTACAAAGTTCTCAGTAGCAGGTCTGAACCTTTCCATGATAGAGAGCCGCCCTATCGCCAACACCGATTTTGACGTTGTTTTCTATCTTGATTTCGAGGGAGCAATAACCTCCCCAGACGTTGCAAAGCTCATGAGCGAACTTAATTCAGAGCTTTCATACTTCAAATTCTTAGGCAACTATAAAGAAATATAACAGTACGATTTTTAGGACAGGAGGATATCATGCGTATAGGACACGGCTATGACGTCCACAGGCTGACAGAGGGCAGAAAGCTCATTCTCGGCGGCGTGGATATACCATATGAAAAAGGACTTTTAGGACATTCTGACGCCGACGTGCTTGCCCACGCCATAATGGACGCAATTCTCGGAGCGCTTGCTTTGGGAGATATCGGCAAGCTTTTCCCTGATAATGACCCCGACTATGAGGGTGCAGACAGCCTGAAGCTAATGGAAAAAGTCATAAGCGTTATAACCGAAAAGGGCTGGAAAATAGGCAATATAGACTCCACCATATGCGCACAGAAGCCGAAGCTCGCCCCCTATATCATCTCCATGCGAGAGCGTATAGCAAAAGCCTGCGGCTGCGATATCTCACAGATATCCGTTAAAGCCACCACCGAAGAAAAGCTAGGCTTCACAGGCGAGGGTCTTGGCATATCCGCCACAGCGGTCTGCCTGCTCGAAAAAATCTGATATAAAACCAAAAGGACTGCTGTCAAAACCACAGCAGTCCTTTTTATTATCCATATCTGTAGGGGCGAACAGCGTTCGCCCGCTATTTTTTTTTGCACAGCATATTATCGCCGACTTACGCCTTATGCGCAACTCCGTCATTGTCAATGTTATATCCGTCAACAGTGGTGTTTATGAGCATCATGCCGTAATCGTTGAAATAATATCTTTTTCCGTCTATCTTCTTCCAACCTGTCACAACAGTGCCATTCTTGTTGTTGTAGAACTTCTGTCCACGCCAGCTTATCCAGCCGCCCTTGATATAACCGTCCTCACCGAAGTTGTAATACTTGTCGTCAATGTATACAGGACCTCTCAC
>CALEJX010000159.1 GCA_937898375.1 uncultured Ruminococcus sp. | reverse complement strand
TGAGCGGAAAGGGCGGCGTTGGCAAGTCTTTGGTGACGAGTATGCTTGCGGTAACGGCGCAGAGACGTGGTTTCAAGACCGCTGTGCTTGACGCTGACATAACAGGTCCGTCTATACCGACGGCTTTCAATATCCACGAGAGGGCTAAGACCAATATGTACGGCATTATTCCTGCGGTGAGCAAGACGGGTATCGAGATAATGAGCCTTAATCTGCTTCTCGAGAATGAAACTGACCCTGTGGTATGGCGTGGTCCTGTTATTGCAGGCGCAGTGAAGCAGTTCTGGACGGACGTTGCATGGAATGATGTTGACGTGATGTTTATAGATATGCCGCCGGGAACGGGCGACGTGCCGCTGACAGTTTTTCAATCAATTCAGGTGGACGGAATTGTTATTGTGACTTCGCCGCAGGAGCTGGTATCGATGATCGTCGAGAAAGCGGTGCATATGGCGGATATGATGAAAGTGCCTGTGCTTGGAATAGTTGAGAATATGTCGTATTTTGAGTGTCCTGATTGTGGAAAAAGGCATAGTATATATGGCGAGAGCCATGTGGACGAAGCGGCAGTGAAGTTTGGTATTGACGCAGTGGCGAAAATGCCGATAGACCCGAAGTTTGCGAAAGCTTGCGATAACGGCGAGATAGAAGAAATCGAGGGCGGCTGGCTGGATACGATTGCGGATAAACTTCTCGGTTAAAGTGAGGAGCAACGATAAGTGAGGAGTGAGGAGTGAGGAATGGCAACCGCCAAACCGAGCGAAGCGAGCAAATGGTCCAGGGGCACGCCCCTGGTCAGGGTCAAGGGGTGAAACCTCTTGTGAGTAAATTTCTTGTTCGACTTCGCTCACAAGAAATGGGCAAAGCCCTAAGCGGAGCTTGAGGCAGAGCCTCAATAGGCGCAAGCCTACTAAGCGGTGCAGACAGGCAATAGAAGAATTGCAAAACAAAGAAAATTACAAAGCGGTGTCGGAGTAAAAAACCTCTGCACCGCTTTTACTATATCCTTATACAAAGTAAAATCCGCAAAGAGCGAAGCGATTTTGCGGTATGGCTAACTATCGGCATAAATGTAGGGGCGAACAGTGTTCGCCCGTTTGGTTTCATAGCACTGTATCGGCAAATTTTCAAATGTAAAATGTAGGGGCTGGCGCCCTCGACAGCCCGTTCGGAGAGTGGCAATGTTTGCTTTGTCGCAAATTATGAGTAGATGTGCCGTGTGGGAAAATATTGCGCCGAACAGAGTAATTCTTCTTGTACGTTGTTGAAATGATACGCAATGAAACGTCGAGAAAAGGGACGTCGAGGGCGCCGTCCCCTACATGGTTTGTGAAAACATCAACAACGTGCGAGTAACGTAAGTGAGATTACGAACAGAACGGGCGACCCAAGGTCGCCCCTACAGGTGGGTTGTGCGGATATCGCAAACAAAAAAAGCAGACGGACAAACCGCCTGCTTTCGTTATATACAGCAATTATTAGAAACCAAGAATACCCTTGAAATCTTCAATAAGCTTTTCTTCCTGT
>CALEJX010000158.1 GCA_937898375.1 uncultured Ruminococcus sp. | reverse complement strand
CTGAGCCTGTGAGAATGATACCGCTCTTAGTGGTCTCCTCAGCTTCTGTCATTTTAACTACAACTCTGTCCTGCAATGGTTTGATTGCCATGATAAGTTCCTCCTTTTATAGTACCTTTTAATATGCTTAGTAAGATATCCTCGGTGGGTACTGATGATTTCAGCACTCTCACGCTTGGATTGTTAGCACTCAATCTTTCTGAGTGCTAATTATATTTTAGCACCTTTTTCGCAAAATTCAAGTCATTTAAGGTCATTTATGTGATTTTTGTATAGTTGCACAACGAACAGCAAGAAACAGAAAGCAAAAGAGAGCATAATATACAATAGAAAAGCAAAAAAGCAAAGCATAGGAGAGAAAAAAACAGCGGCATATCCTGCCGCTGTCCCTTATTCTTTATCTCTATTAAAGATTGAACATGATCTGATTGAGTACGCTCTCCAGATATTCCTGTCTGCCGCTTGAAAGTGAGTCTGTAACTTCGCCCTTTTCAACTGCATACTTCTCAAGGCTCTCCATATCAGCCTTGCCTGCAATGATATCTGCACCGATACCTGTTGTCCAGCTTGCATATCTGTCATCAACGAACTTGTCAAGTCTGCCGTCCTCAATGATCTTTGCTGCTGCCTTAAGACCAAGTGCAAATGTATCCATACCTGCAATGTAGCTCAGGAAGATATCTTCCATTGTGTATGAACCTCTTCTTGCCTTAGCGTCAAAGTTCAGACCGCCGTTTGTGAAGCCGCCTGCCTTGAGAACTTCGTACATACAAAGTGTAGCGTCATAAGCGTTTGTAGGGAACTGGTCTGTATCCCAACCGAGCAGTGGGTCGCCCTGGTTAGCATCGATAGAGCCGAACACACCATTATCTCTTGCAACTCTCAGCTCATGCTGGAAAGTGTGCTGAGCAAGTGTAGCATGGTTAGCCTCGATGTTCATTTTAAAGTCCTTGTCAAGACCATATTTCCTCAGGAAACCAAGAACTGTAGCAGTATCGAAATCATACTGATGCTTTGTAGGCTCCTTTGGCTTTGGCTCAATATAGAAATCGCCTGTGTAGCCCTTTGAACGAGCGTAATCAACAGTCATCTTCATAAGTCTAGCCATATTGTCAAGTTCCAGACCCATGTTAGTGTTCAGAAGAGTCTCATAACCCTCTCTTCCGCCCCAGAAAACGTAGCCCTTACCGCCGAGCTTGATAGTAGCGTCAACAGCGTTCTTGATCTGAGCAGCCGCATAAGCGAAAACGTCAGCAGAAGGTGATGTGCCAGCGCCGTGCATATATCTAGGATGATCGAAGCACTTAGCAGTACCCCAAAGAAGCTTCTTAGTAGGGTCAGCAGCCATTTTCTCAGCTATGTAGTCAACTACCTCAGCGAGCTTTGCGTTAGTAGTGCCGAGATCGCCGTACTCAGGAGAAAGGTCACGGTCATGGAAGCAGAAATAGTCGATAGAAAGCTTGTCCATGATCTCAAAAGCAACGTCGACCTTCTTCTTAGCTCTAGCCTCAGGAGAAGTCTCGCCCCAAGTCTTGTCAGTAGTGCCGCAGCCGAACATATCAGTACCGTCGCCGCCCATTGTGTGCCACCATGAAAGAGCGAACTTAAGCTGTTCTCTCATAGTTTTGCCCATTACAACCTCATCAGGGTTATAATACTTAAAAGAGAGGGGATTAGTTGAATTTACGCCCTCATACTTGATCTTTGGGATATCCTTAAAATACTCTGCCATAATTTTGACCTCCGAATATATTATTGTTTGATCTTAACGATTAAACGATTACAATATAATAATACACCAAACCGCACCTATTTGTCAACTGTTTTTTATTAAAATCGCATATATTGATATAAATTAAAATTGTTGGATAACGGCACAGTCGTACTATTCTGCCCTTGTATTTTCATAAATATTTCCGCAATAAATCCATGTAACAACTGCACAAATTTTGGCATCTAAACTTGTGCAAACAAATGATTTATATTTTAATTTGGCAACATTTCTGCAATTGTTGCA
>CALEJX010000157.1 GCA_937898375.1 uncultured Ruminococcus sp. | reverse complement strand
CACCATTGAGCTTACCAATACCCGGAACGGTCATGATAACCGAATCAAGCTCATCCATAGCTGTTTCAATAACCGTTTCAAGCTCATTTAACTGGCTTTCAATTAACTCAATCTGAGCAATGGTTTGGGTTATTTGAATAGATATGTAGGTGTTCTTCACACCAACGGACGATTTTGCAAGACTTTTGAGGGACTCAGCGTCCTGCTTACCGAAGCGACCTCTGGAAGCTTTGGTAAGAATGTTACTTAGTTTTGTTAAGTGTAAAGCAGCAATGTCGTCCGGTGAAGAATACACCTTAAGAAGCTCATAACAGGATTTGATGTGCAGACCGGATTTAAAGAAGTACTGAAGCTCCGGAAAGATAACATCAACGTAAGAAGTGAGCTGAATTTTAAGTCGTGCTTTGGACTTTTTCAGATTCTGACGAAAACGGCAGAGGGACTTTAGCTTTAAGGTTTTGATGTCGTTTTCAGTATAACGTCTGAATGAGTTGACCATCAATGTTTTGCAGATAAGCAAAGAATCCACCTTGTCGGTTTTAGTCTTGCGAATGCCTGTTTTACGCATAGCGGCGGTCTGAACTGGATTGATGACAGCAAGCTCATATCCGCAGCCGTGCAGAAAAAAGATAACATTTTCTGCATAGTGTGCAGTTGATTCAAGCCCGATGAGAAGATTTGATTTGTCGAGTGAATCAAGCTTTGATTTAAGGAGCTTAAAGCCTTCGTGGTTGTTTGAAAAAGAAAAGGGTTCAATAACAATAACGCCGTCCGAATCAACTGCTGCGGCAACGTGAGTTTCCTTTGCAATATCAATTCCAACATAAATCATAAGTTTTACCTACCTTGTAAAATTATTGGTACTGTTTTCGTGCCACTTAGTTTTATTCCCGTAAACTTGCGTGAGATTAAAATTCTTTGACTTATCCAGCTATAAACATTGTAAATAAAACTGTGGCTTTACACTCCTTATAGTAGTCGAGCTACAGAAAAAATCAAAAGTCCACAGCATCTGTTTTATTATACCACATTTTTGGAAAGGAGAGTATGATTTAGGCTTTACTATATCATACAAGGAGAGTATGATTTAGGCTTTACTATATCATACAAGAAAGTAATGCAAAAAATACGAAAAATTGACGCGGACGAATCGGGAGGTAATAATACGTTCGCTCGTCTTCAACGTTGATACTGCCCCAACTGCGGAGAATTAGCCACAGGATATCCAAACAGGAATAACATAACAAAAGTTGAATGCAAACGCTGTCATATAACAATGCTGAGAAAGTCGAAAGGCAGGCATCACGATATCATTGAGATGTTTGAATATGTCAGCGAGTGTTAAAATAAAATACGGTATGTAGACGGTAAGGTCGGGCTGAAACAGCGCCGCGTTTAAATCATTTATCAGGGTCGCATACTTTGATTACCGATCGGTTTATCCAAACATATCGACTAACGTCGATTAATATGAGAGGCCGTCGGCAGGATAGATTCCGCAAGGAGTCTGTCTTGTCGACGGCTTTTTTTATTAAATAAATATTCAACGCCTGATATGCATTAGGGCGAGGATACAAAATATGGTCGTTTTGCAAAAAATGCAAAACAGCATATTCAGTACCCTTTCTTTAGTGCGCCTTTTTTCAGGTAAACGGAGTCTGTGTGCTGAATACAGACTCCGTTTTTTGTGTCCTCAGACCGAAGTATCGGGAGAAAGGACAAATATGTTTTTAACTTCAAAATGGCTGTGTCTGACAGCTAAGTACCCGTAAGCCTTCGTTTTGATAAAAACCTTATATATCAAAAACGGAGGAATTACAATGAAAACAAAATATTTTGAATACAACAGAAACGGCGGAAGTGAAAAGTATTCCGAATTTACTGAAGCTGAGTATCTCAAAGCGAAGGAGGATGAAAACCGTTGGTTTATCAGCTTTGGCGACAGCGTTCTGGAATGCGAGGAAAGCCAGTATTCGGATCACTTTTCCAAGAAGGATCATGGTGAGTATACGCAAAAGGATAGGAACTGGAAGAAGGTTATTCCGGTTTCGTTGGAGCAGTATACATACGGCGGAAATTACGAGCAGAGAATTATCAAGGACAGTACAGTTGTTCCGCTTGAGGAGCGCATCTTAGAGCAGTTAGGCTTGGAGCATGACTTGGTAAAGCTCAAAAAGGTCATGAAAAAACTCAAACCATACGAACGTGAAATTA
>CALEJX010000156.1 GCA_937898375.1 uncultured Ruminococcus sp. | reverse complement strand
GCCGTTTCCAAGTGGCAGGGCTTTGTCCCAATCGTCTGCGGGGTTTTTATACCAAAGAAGTGCGGAAGTATCCATAACTTTTCCTTTCGTTATCTGTATATATCTGTATTTTAATATGGTTGTAGGTTACAATCCCTTATATTATAGCATATTTTGTTTGGGTTGACAAGGGGGAGGGGTGGTGCTTGTGAGATGTGAGAAATAACAAAACCAGTGTAAGTCTACAGCAGGCTTTCACTGGTTTTGTTGATCGTTTATAAAAAGTTTAACAATATTTTATCCGCTGTTTTTATGTGCGAATTTTTTCTGCAATGCTTTGAAAAGCGTCATAGATCTCTTCTCCCGAACGTCCCAAGGCTCTTATGGCTATGCCACGTTCTGTGTGGGTAGCGCAAAGCTGTACGCCGTCAGGGTCGCCTGTGTAGTCGGCTTGGTAAATGCTTTCCAGCATTGTCTTGTCAGGGGTGTAGATATACATAAATCCTGTGTGGGTGAAACCTTCGAAAAAGCCTTTTTGCCGTATGGGCAGTGCGTCGGGGTCGATAAGAGTGTTGTCGATAAAATCCGCTCTGCCGTCAATTGCTATCTCAGTGCGTGAGCGAAATCGCTTTAAGCCGAACTCCTCGCCCATTGCAGTTCTGCCGCAGCAGTATATCTCAGAGAAAATAAGCTCAGAGCTTTCTGTGATGTTCACCTTGCCTGTGGAGATATGCTCACAGCCTGTGAAAGTCATTATAGGGTGTGGCATATAGCAAAGTCTTGCGTTTTTGCGCACAACAAGCTTTATGCTCTGTTTTGATACGCCGCCGTTTGTGTTGAAAAGCTTTTGATAGCCCTGATCTGTGAAAATGACCTTGCAGTTTTCGCCCACAAAAAGCTTTATCTCGTTTTCGTCACCTGCCAATACTCCTGCCGAGCCGCACATTGAGATATATTTCGCCCACCACTTATCATCATAAAATGGGGAATAAACCTTGAAAGGGGGAGCAAAATATAAGTCCTCAGTAACGGTCTTTTGTCCGTCAAAGGCTGTTGACAGGCTTAGTTTGCCGTTCATTTCAGATCCTCAAACAGCACTGATTTCTTTATCCAGTCTATGACCTGAGAAACGCCCTCACGGCTCATGAGGTTTGTGAAAAGGAATGGTCTGTCCCCTCTCATGCGCTTTGAGTCGGAAGCCATTACTTCAAGGGAAGCTCCAACAAGGGGCGCAAGGTCTGTTTTGTTGATAACGAGCAGGTCGGAACGTGTCACGCCAGGACCGCCTTTTCTCGGTATCTTTTCACCCTGTGCAACGTCGATAACATAGATAGAAGCGTCTGCAAGGTCAGGGGAGAACGTGGCGGAAAGATTGTCGCCGCCGCTTTCAATGAAAACTATCTGGGTGTCAGGGTGCTTTTTCACCATTTCGTCAACGGCTTCCAAATTCATTGAGCAGTCTTCTCTTATGGCAGTGTGAGGACAGCCGCCTGTTTCAACGCCAACTATCCTGTCAGCAGGCAGGCAGGAGTTTTTGGTAAGAAACTCTGCGTCCTCTTTGGTGTAGATATCGTTTGTTACAACGCATATGGAATATTCTTTTGACATTTCTCTTGTAAGGCGTTCGATAAGTGCGGTCTTGCCCGATCCCACCGGTCCGCCTACGCCTATTTTTACATAGCTCATTTTCGGTACTCCTTATATAATAGTATAAAAATAAATCATAGCTTATGACATATACTGTCTTGAATACAGCCGTTCGTGCTGCATTGCACGCAGGTCAAAGCCTGCGCCGCTTATACCGATATCGTTTATATCAGTGGAAAGGGCTTTTTCTGCGGCGGAGGATATAAGCTCAAAACTCTCCCCGAGGATCTTCTGCCCTGCAAGCTGGCTAAGAGGCACAAGCTTCACGCAGTTTGTGACTATGGCAGAGCATATGGAATAGCCGTATACTGCAAGCCCCTCTGAAAGCTCTATGCCGTTGTCACGCATATAAAGCCCATAGGCAATGCACTGATGACCCTTGCATTTGCCCTGCTCTGTCAGCTTTTTATAAAGCCCTGTGAAGCTATCCTGACCTTTGTCGCATATCTTGAAAAAACGCCTTGTGACCTTTTCTGAGCCGCTTCGTATCTCAAAGGGCGCTTTTACCGCAGAGTATATCTCATCAAGGCGGCATAGCTCCTTTTCGTCAGCATTGTATGCCGCTGCCGCCGCACCAAGTTCATTGTAGGGCAGCACTGAGATATAGGAATGGAGATATTCTTCAAGCCCCCGTGGAGAGGTTATTATATCCCTTTGGACGTAGGTTTCAAGCCCGTTTGAAAGCGTGAACGCACCCACAGGGAAAAGGCTGTCGCATATTTGCAGAATGTGCATAAGTCCTGCGGTATCGGTCATTTTTATCAGCTCCGTTTAGTGTGAATGTTCATGTTCGTGATGATGCTCCCCATGCTCGTGGGAGAGGCTGTGTGAGTGTCCGTGGGCTTTGCAGACGATAAAATCGTCAAATCTGCCTATGATGTTCTCACACTCAAAGCCGAGATTTTTCAGATGCTTTTCTGTAGGCTCGTCATGTGGGATAAGCACGTTGTCGTCGGATATTTTCAGCGACAAATGCCTGTTGCCTATCTCAAAGCAAAGTCTGCCCATTTCCTGCATGGTGTGAACGTTTATCTTGATAAGAGGACAGCTTGTAAGCTTCACCGCTACGCAAAGCTTATCGTCAAGATAGATGATATCCCCGTCCTTTAGGTTTGCGTCAATGGCAATGCCTATGTCACGTCCTCCTGTAGTGGTCTTTCTTATGCGCTTTTTCTCGGCTTCAAACCAATCAAGCTCAACTGTGTCTACCTCTACAGAGGGGGCAGTTTCAGAGAGATTGCCTAATATTTTTTCTGCTATCATTTTTGTTTCCTCGCTTTAGAACATAAAGTAACGCTGTGCCAATGCAAGCTCGTCAAAAGGTTCACAAGTTATAACTTCGCCGTCAACTGTGACAGTGTAGGTCTCAGGGTCAACTTTTATATCGCCGCAGACGTTGTTGTATACCATATCAGCCTTTGAGATGTTTCGGCAGTTCTTCACAGGAAGTACCTGCCTTTTAAGTCCGAGCTTCTCTTTTATGCCGTCCTCGTAAGCGTATTTTGATACGAACGTGATACAGGTGCTTGAAAGGGCAAGTCCGTGACCGCCGAACATTTCGGTGTAGCACACAGGCTGAGGGGTAGGGATAGAAGCGTTTGCGTCGCCCATTTTTGATGCGAAAATAAAGCCGCCTTTTATTATCATGTCGGGTTTTGCACCGAAAAATGCAGGATTCCAAAGCACAAGGTCTGCCACCTTGCCAACTTCCACTGAACCTACATACTCTGAAACGCCGTGGGTTATGGCAGGGTTGATAGTGTATTTTGAAATGTAGCGCTTTATTCTGAAATTATCGTTTCGCTCGCTGTCCTCTGGGAGTGCGCCACGCTGTTTCTTCATTTTGTCAGCGGTCTGCCATGTTCTTGTGATGACCTCGCCCACACGTCCCATTGCCTGAGAGTCGGAACTCATCATCGAGAATATTCCCATATCGTGCAAAACGTCCTCTGCGGCAATAGTTTCAGGACGAATCCTCGAATCTGCAAAAGCAATGTCCTCCGGTACGTTCTTGTCAAGGTGATGACACACCATGAGCATATCAAGATGTTCGTCAAGAGTGTTTGCGGTGTAAGGCATTGTAGGGTTCGTGGAGGAAGGAAGAACATTCGGGAACGCCGCCGCTCTGATAATGTCAGGAGCGTGTCCGCCGCCTGCGCCCTCGGTGTGATAAGTGTGGATAGTTCTGCCCTTGAAAGCGTTTATGGTATCCTCCACAAAGCCGCCCTCGTTAAGGGTATCAGTGTGGATAGCCGCCTGAACGTCATACATATCCGCAACAGTAAGTGCGTGGTCGATAACGTCAGGGGTAGAGCCCCAGTCCTCGTGTATCTTCAAGCCTATACAGCCTGCCTTTATCTGCTCCTCAAGGGTGGTGATGTCGCTTGAATTGCCCTTGCAGAGATAGCCGAAATTCATTGGCAGATCTTCGGAAGCTTCCAACATTCTGTGGATATTGAACTCGCCCGGTGTACAAGTGGTTGCATTCGTGCCGTCAGCAGGACCTGTTCCGCCGCCTATCATGGTGGTAATTCCGCTGTAAAGGGCTGTTCTCACCTGAGTTGGGGAGATAAAATGAATGTGCGTGTCAAGTCCGCCTGCGGTGAGGATAAGACCCTCTCCTGCGATAGCTTCAGTGGAAGCGCCTATTATCATGTTCTTGTCAACGCCGTTCATGATGTCAGGGTTGCCCGCCTTGCCTATTCCTGCTATCCTGCCGTCTTTTATGCCAACGTCAGCCTTTATAATGCCTGTGCTGTCAATGATAAGAGCGTTTGTGATAACAGTGTCAAGGCACTCCTTGTCTGTGGCTTTGCAGGACTGCCCCATGCCGTCACGGAGAGATTTTCCTCCGCCGAACTTTGCTTCATCGCCGTGAACAGTCAGGTCTTTTTCAACTTCTGCAATAAGAGAAGTGTCGCCTAAGCGCACCCTGTCGCCCACTGTCGGGCCATACATATCACAGTAAGCTTTTCTCGATATCTCTATCATTTCCTACACCCCCTTGAAGCCAAGCTTTTTAGCCTTTTCAAAGGCTGCCTGCTTGATGTTCTCATCGTCCATTTTTCCGTTTACAAGACCATTCAGACCATAGCCTATGCGGTCGCCGCCTATTGGTATAAGGCGGACGGCCTTTTTCTCGCCAGGCTCAAATCTTACCGCCGTGCCTGCGGGGATATCAAGGCGCATACCATAAGCCGCCTTGCGGTCAAATTCCAACGCCTTGTTTACCTCAAAAAAGTGAAAGTGCGAGCCTGTCTGGATAGGTCTGTCCCCTGTGTTTGAAACTGTAAGCTCAATGCTTTCTGTTCCCTCGTTGAGCTTGATAGTGCCCTCCTCAACGATAAATTCCCCTGGGTGAAGCTTGCTTGCGCCCTTGATAGGGTCATGCACTGTCACAAGCTTTGTGCCGTCGGGCATTGTTGACTCTATCTGTATTTCGTGTATCATCTCAGGAACGCCGTCCATAACGTCATCGGCGGTAAGAAGCTTCGTGCCGTATTGCATAAGCTCTGCGGCTGACGCTCCTGCTCTTGCTTTTTCCATTACTTCCATGCTTATGTATGCCACAGCTTCAGGATAGTTGAGCTTTAATCCCTGTGCCTTGCGGTCACGGGCAAGCACGCCTGCATAGTGGAGCATAAGCTTATCCTGCTCTCTTGGAACAAGTCGCATTATTATTCCTCCTATTATATATAGTGTAAAATTTTTTGTAAGTTTGTTGCATTATTAAAGTGAACAACATTTTTGAACATACGCATATTTAAATGTAGGGACGACGTCCCGCCCGTTTGCCTCTTTTGCAATAAGGTGATGTAAATATTATCTTTTCTGCGTAAGTGCGTCCTTTATAACGCCATTTGGGTCGCTTATAAGCATAGCGCCGAGCCATACGATTGCGCCAAGGGCTACTGCGCAAAGACCTAAAAAGCTGTCGTTTATCATATCAGCGGCGGCAGGGGTGAAATATCCTGCACCCTGCTCTTTATATTCAAAAAGTGCGTCAACGAGCCACATTATCGATGCGCCCCAATACATATAGCACATCAGCCCCACTTTAAGTTTTCTAGCTTTAGGCGATGTGTACCATACTATGGTAATAATAACGGCTGCTATGAGGGTGATAAGAAGCGTCATACGGCGTCACCTTCCAGCTTTGCAGTCTCTTTTGGCTTACGTTTTAGTATCTTGTCAGACACCACAGTCAGCACAGCCCACACCGCTGTCACAGCCACAGCCATTGTTGTTCCCGTGGTAGCCATTTCGTGGAATGCCGCCGCTATTTCCGAGGGGTCGTTCGCCGCCGTCAGAAATGGGAAGAATGGAGATATCTCACCATGCCACAGATGTTCAAACGCCAAAAGTCCTGAACCGCCCCACAGAAATCCTGAGAGCCTTGTTATCTTTTTAGAAAGAGGAAGCTTGTCCTCTCCGAGAGCCTTGAACTTTGTCTGCTCCTCTGCCTTTGCCTCGTGAGACTTTACTGCCTTTGCCACGATAGTTGTAACGATAGCTTCTGTTGCTGGTACTAAAAAACAAGCCATAATAAAACTTCCTTTCAAAATTGTTTTCTAAATTAAAGTTATAAAAAAACAACGCCCTTATAAACCGACAGGCATTGCCTTATCGGTTATAAGAGCGTCATTGCTTTGATTATCAGTATAGCACAGAGCTTTTTATTTGGCAATAGTGTTAATGAAAAATTCTTATTTTATTCAGTTTTGAATAAAAAATAGATGTGAACAAAATGAAAGTTCTATGTCTGAATATTGCATAATCGTTATTTGTGGATTTGCACAAAGAAACTATTCAAAAATGAATAGTTGCAATCTTAACATGAGCTAAACAACGCAAATACGCCGTATTGACAATAACAAAGCTTATTCCAAAGTGAATAATTTTTGAGAAAATTGAAAATAAGCCCTTGACAACTTGCAGGAATGGTGATATAATTCTGCACATAGAGCAATTCAGAAATGACTTGAACGGTCATGCGGATATGTTTCTCAATGATTTTTGAAAGGAAAGTGACCTCAAATGATCAACAACAATTGTCAGCCACCGAGTGCCTCAGGCTCTCCTCGTTTTTGTAATATGGGTAATTTCATGAGGCTTCCTCACGCAACCTCAGCAGAGGGATTGGATTTCGCTATCGTTGGTATCCCGTTCGATACCGCCGCTTCTTTCAGGGCAGGCGCAAGATTTGGTCCTAACGGCGTAAGAAACATTTCGGCAATGATAAAGCCTAACAATGTTGCAATGGGCGTCAACATCATGGATTCACTTAAGGGCGCAGACCTTGGCGACGTTCCAGTAATTCCTGACTATATCCATGAAACATATGCGGCTATCGAGCAGACTTTGGACGGCGTTCTTGAATGTGGTGCAGTTCCAATAAGCATTGGCGGCGACCACGCTATCACCCTTGGCGAACTTAGAGCTATCGCAAAGAAGCATGGAAAGGTAAGCCTTGTGCATTTCGATTCACACCTAGACTTGTGCGACACAGTTTTCGGTCAGAAATACAACCACGGCACACCGTTCAGACGAGCAATGGAAGAAGGTCTTATTGATCCTCATAAGTCAGTTCAAATAGGCATGAGAGGTTCTCTTTACGACCCTGATGACTTCAAGATCGCCGCAGACCTTGGCTTCACTGTTATCCCGGGCGACAAGCTCCATACATACTCTCCTGAGGATCTTCTCAAGGTCATAAAGGAAAAGGTCGGCGACAACAAGGTGTTCCTTACATTCGATATCGACTTTGTTGATCCGGCTTATGCACCTGGTACAGGTACTCCTGAGGTCGGCGGATTTACTTCGTTCGAGACGCTCCAGTATATCAGAGCACTGAAAGACCTGAACTTCACAGGCTTTGACGTAGTAGAAGTTGCTCCACCATATGACCATTCAGAGATAACAGCTTATATGGGCGCAAATATCATCTTTGAGTTTATGTCTATTCTTGCTTATCAGAAGAAGATCGGCAAGAGAAAGTAAAAAACAGAAATAAAAACAATATTTTATCCTCCAATTAATAAAATATCCAAACGCAACGGAGCGTTGACGGCGGCACTAAGGTGTCGGGCTTGTCAGCGCTCCGATTTATTTTGAAAAGTAAGTGAAAGGTTGGAATCAGTTATGAAAAGCGGAAGAAGATTTGGAATGTTAAGAAAAGTTTGTGCAGTGGCAGTGGCTTCAGTGCTTGCGGCAGGATGTCTTACAGCCTGCGGAAGCAGCAAGAACACAGGTCCGCTCACACTTGATCAGATCAAGGAAAATGGTAAGCTCACGGTTGCGACGGAAGCCGCTTATGAGCCTTTTGAATACATGGACGGCGACAAGATCGTAGGCTACAATGCAGACCTGTTCGCTAAGATCTGCGACGATCTGGGCGTAGAGCTTGATTATATCGACCTGCCGTTCCAAGGAATACTTGCAGGACTTGAAGCAAAGAAATATGACGTTGTTGGAGCTACCCTCGGCGTGACGGCTGAACGTGCAAGCAAGTATACGATGACTTATCCTATCCAGAACGGAACTACAGTTTTCGTAAAGAGAAAGGGCGACGACAGCATCAAGTCTATCGAGGATATGTCGGGCAAAAAGGTCGGCACACAGACTTCATGCTACAATGAGGACGATACAAAGAAATTTAACGAGAAGCTTAAGTCAGAGGGCAAGGACGGCTATGCTGAACTGCTCACATACGATTCATTCCCTGAGGCTTTTGCAGAGCTTAAGAACGGTAAGATCGACCTTGTTGCTCAGAACTATGCAAGCTGCGCCGCAGTTGTAATGAAAAACCCTGACGATTATGAGATAGTTGCTGACGATTCAGGCAAGGCTGAAATGGTCGGCACAGACACTTGGGTATCATGGGCTGTTCGTAAGGAAGACACAGAGCTTTCTGATTACATCGACTCTGAGATACACAAGTTCAAAGAGGACGGAACTCTTGCAGAACTCCAGAAGAAGTGGTTTGGCGAAGCCGTTGACCTGCCTGAGAGTGATTATATCCCTGCCGAGTAAAAAGCACCTTTGAAAGGAGGAAATGCTCCGTCACAAACGGCGGAGCATTATATATCAATGGAGAATTTCAACATAGTATGGCATTATAAAGACCTGCTGCTGAAAGGTCTTGGCTATACAGTATTCGTATCCGTTGCGGCGATACTTATAGCGCTTTGCGTTGGTATGCTGCTTTCGGTCATGAGAATGGGCGGCGACTCGCTTCCCTCAAGAATACTGAAAAAGATAGTCGCAGTTTATATAAGCTTTGTTCGTGGCACTCCTGTACTGGTGCAGATATACATTATATATCAGGCGCTTGCAGTAATGGGTCTAAACCTTTCAAACTTGGCGTCGGGCATAATCGCCCTGAGCCTTAACAGCGGCGGTTTTATCGCAGAGATAATCCGTGGCGGACTTACGGCTATACCAAAGGGTCAGACGGAGGCGGCGAGAGCCTTGGGCATGAGCGAGCCAAAGATACTCATGAGGATAGTTTTCCCACAGGTGTTCAAGGTAGCTTTGCCGCAGCTCACAAGCGAGTTCATAAACGTTATAAAGGTATCGCCAATGCTTTCCGTATTGGCTATCGTAGAGCTTACAAGAACGGCTCAGCGTCTTGTTGCGCAGACATACATAAACCTGCCTTTCTATATTGCGATAGCAGTTATGTATTTTGTTATCTGCGCAGGACTTGAAGAGCTTGTAAAGCTTCAGAAGAAAAGACTTGAAAGAAGATAAGGAGGCGCAGATATATGAATGAATTTATACACGTTGCAAAAATAGCGCTTCCGCTGCTTTTGCAGGGTCTTGGAACAACGGCGGCAATATCGGTGCTTTCTATTCTTATTGCAATGGTATTAGGCTCGGTGGTTGGCTATATGTGCCTTTCAAAAAACAAGGCTGTTGAGCTTATCGCAAGGGCGTTTATAAAGATATTTAGATGCACCCCTTTCATGGTGCAGGTATACCTTGCATATTATGGACTTCCTGCTCTTGGTCTGAACGTTTCGGCGTTCTCAACAGGCGTTATCATTCTTGGAATGTACACGGCGGCTTACACCGCAGTTATCCTTGAAAGCGGCGTCAGCGCTATCCCAAAGGGACAGTTTGAAGCTTCATATGCAATGGGAATGTCAAGATTTAAAACAATGGTGAGAATAATTTTCCCACAGACTTTGAAAATAATCGTTCCGTCACTGACAGGACAGTTTGTTCAGACTGTTAAGGACTCATCTATCCTTTCTATCATCACAGTTGCAGAGATGACAATGATGACAAAAGAAGCTATCGGTATAACGTTCAGCCCTCTGATAGTTTATATCTGCGCAGGCGTTCTTTACTGGGCATTGAATCTTGTTATCGAGTTCGCATCAAGATGTATAGAAAAGCACAACAATCGTGTTGCTATCTGACGAAAAAGGAGTGTAAAATACAATGGCTGAAAGCAGAAAGCCTGTTATATCGGTTCACGATCTGGCGAAGAATTACGGGGAGCTTAAGGTCCTCAGAAAAATAGATATGGATATTTACAAGGGCGAGGTGGTAAGCGTTATCGGTCCTAGCGGCTCAGGCAAAAGCACTTTTCTCAGATGTTTGAACTATCTCGAGGAGCTGACCTCAGGCGAGATAGATATAGGCGGAGTTTCCCTTAAGGGCATTGATGAGGACAAGCACAATAAAAAGCTCAACGAAAAGGCTGCAAAGGTCATAAGAAAGAACGTTGGAATGGTGTTCCAGCAGTTTAACCTGTGGCCGCACAAGACGGTGCTTGAAAACGTCATGGAATGTCCTGTTCAGGTGAAGAAGGCTAACAAGGAAGAAACTAAAAAGAAAGCCATGGAGCTTCTTGCAAGAGTTGGAATGGACGGCAAGGCAGACGCTTATCCTACTCAGCTTTCAGGCGGTCAGCAGCAGAGAGTTGCTATTGCGAGAACACTTGCTATGGAGCCTGAGGTCATACTCTTTGACGAGCCGACTTCCGCTCTTGACCCTGAGTTCGTAGGCGAAGTTTTGAACGTTATGAAAGACTTGGCGCAGGCAGGAATGACAATGATAGTTGTCACACACGAAATGGGCTTTGCGGCAGAGGTAGCAAACAGAGTTTGCTTTATGGACGGCGGCTATGTTATCGAGGACGGCACGCCTGAGGAAGTGTTCAAGCACCCTAAGAGCGAACGTGCAAAGCAGTTCTTCTCAAAGATACTTAATGTGTAAGATGTAGGAGACGACGTCCCATTTGATATATGCAGTTATAACAAAACTGCCGCAGAAAGGAGCGCAGACAAATGGATTATGAACAGCTTGGACACATTCTTGAAAGTATCCACCCGGGAGTGACTATTGCCGACAGCAGCGGAGTGT
>CALEJX010000155.1 GCA_937898375.1 uncultured Ruminococcus sp. | reverse complement strand
CCAGGATATGATGTGCTTTATCTCGGCTTTTCATCGGGTCTTAGCGGAAGCTTCAACACTTCCTGCATCGCAAGAGATAACGCAATGGAAAAATATCCGGAGGGAAAAGTAATTTGTATCGACTCTCTCTGTGCTTCAACAGGCGAGGGACTTCTGCTCATAAAAGCTGACGAAAAGAAAAAGCAGGGGCTTTCCATTGATGAGCTTGCAAAATGGCTCGAAGACAACAGGCTACACCTCTGCCATGTTTTCACAGTTGACGATCTGAAATATCTCCACCGTGGTGGCAGAGTGTCAAAGACCGCCGCCATAGCAGGCTCTATTCTCGGCATAAAGCCGCTCCTCCACGTTGATAACGAGGGCCATCTTATTCCCGTTGGAAAGGTAAGGGGCAGAAAGCAGTCCATTGAAAAGCTTGTGGATATGATGTGCGAACGCATGGGAAAATGGGATAATTCCACAGTGGCGATCTGCCATGGCGACTGCATTTCAGATGCAGAATATGCCGCCGACCTTATGCGCAAAAAACTTGGCAAAAAGACCACTGTGCATATCTGCTACACAGGCTCTGTCATAGGCTCACACTCAGGACCTGGAACTCTTGCGCTGTTCTTTATGGGCGATGAGCGATAAAAAACGATACAAAAAGCGGGCGAAGCTTCAAAAACTTCGTCCGCTATTTTTTATGTGTGATATCAAAGACCCTTTGCCTTGCTTAGAGTTATTCCGTTGTCGCCAAGTGGGATAGCATGGTCAAGTCCAACGAACTTGCCGCTCTCCTGCCAAAGAACTTCCTTGACAAAATCGTACTTTTCCTCGTCCCATGTAACAAAATCGTCCTTTACAAGTCCGCCAGTGTCACCTGAGTTCGCATTGAAGCACCAGAAAGTGTGGTTTACATGATTGTCCTTTATGAGCTTTCTCATGTAGGTCATCCAAGTTAGGTTAGGCTCGGTCATAAAGCCGCCCCACTCGCCAATGAGAAGCGGTGCGATATCCTGCTCCTGAATGTAGAACCAGTTGTCATTCCAGCAGTCTTTCATTAGGCTCTTGTAGGTGTAATCCCCCTCGAACCAAGGCTGCTGATAAACTGTTGGACCATAGTCATGCGGCGAGTAAACAAGCTTATCCTGATATTTGCCAAGGTCGATAGGATAGTCCTTTACGCCCCTGAGGTTTCCGCCCCACCAGTTGAAATAGTAATCATCACTGTTTGTGGAAGAATAATCCCCGTTTTTCTTGATGTTCTTAGGGTATATCTCGATACCCTCCACCATTATAAGCACATTAGGATTTTTCGCAAGCACCTTTTTCGCCGCCGTTTCAGCTACATACTTCCAGTTGTTTGCGTCCTTTGAATTATTCCATATTGCCGCAGCGTCGCCCTCGTTAGGCTTGCCGTGGGGTTCATTTTTCAGGTCAAATGCTATGATAGTGTCATTATCCTTATATCTGTCAGCCAGCCACTCCAAAGCGTGGTAATAGTCCTTTACAGTAACATTGTCAGTATACCACAGATTTACAGTGTGACCGCTTGCATTTGTTTCAGCCGAATGGATATCAGGCATTACTTTCAGACCATTCTCCTCTGCAAGCTTGAGAAAATAATCAAATATCTCAAGGCTGTTCATGGAGTTCAGCTCTTCATTGTATGCGTTATTGTAGTTCGCCTGGGGGTATTCGCCCTCTGACCACTGATTGATAAGCTCCGCCGACATTGGCACTCTTATAAGATTGAAGCCGTGGTCTGCGATAGCTTCCACTGAGGACACAAGCTCGCTGTTCCAAAGTCCGTCAAAGGTGTTAGTGCCTGTGTTGTAGCCAAACCAGTTCACGCCTGTGAGCCACACCTCTTTGCCGTCCTTATCCAGTATCTTGCTTCCGTCTGTGTGAAGCCAATCGTCCCCCTGCTTAGCCTTTGATGTGCGCTTCAAAAGTTTCTTAACGTCCTTTTCGGTAGTCTTTTTGTCGTTGTTCTGATTATTGTTGTTATTGTTATTATTCTGTGATACCTTGCCCTTTTTAACAGTACACTCCACGCCGTTTAGCTTTGCGGACTTAACATTTAGCTTTGTGCCTGTGCCGATATTACAGCCGATTGAAGTCGAGCCGCCCTTTGCTATCTCGCCGTTGTAGTCAACATTCGTCACAGTAAGAGTGTTGCCTTTCACCTTGAAATTGCCGTTCCAGCCGTCACAGCTTTTAAGCTGATCTATTTCAAGCTCCAGCGTCCATTCCTTTACGGCTTCATCAGAGTTGTTCTCAATGCCTATCTCCATGCCCGTCATGACCTTGTCGCCGTCCTGCCAGCTGTTGTCCCCTGAGTAGGAGATGATAAAGCCCTTTTCCTTTTTATCGTCCTTGCTATCCTGAGAGCTTTCCTCCTCGTCAGGCTCAGACTCGTCCTCGCTCTCATCAGCCGCAGAGTCCTCCTCGCTGCTATCATCGGCTTCTGAAGCCACCGCAGAACTGCCCTCCGCCTTTGAAGCCGAGCTGTCCACGTCCTTTTTGCCGGACGTTGCCACAATTATCAGCGCAATAACAAGCCCCACTATAACAGCGCCCATGCCTGCAAAAGCGATCAACAGCTTTTTGTTTATGCCCTTTTTGCCCACATTCTCCTGCTGACTGTTCACATCTTTTTTCTCATCACTCATAAGCTTTCCCCTTTATTTTTGATTTTTACATATTTATAAGACCGCCGAGTATACGCCCGACGGTCGAATTTGCTTTAAAATGACCTATTTTGCAACTTTCAGCTTATCGCTGAGAAACTTCTCCTCAAACTTATCATACGGCATAGGTCTGCCGAAATAATAGCCTTGGATAACGTCAGTTTCCAGATCCCTCAAAATATCGAACTGCACCTGTTCTTCAACGCCCTCTGCGCAAACTGCGATATGCAGATCGTGAGAAAGGTTCACTATCATTTTAACAAACACCGCAGTGTCAGGATTTTTGGCGATATCATCAATAAACGACTTGTCTATTTTAATGGTATTCAGCGGCATTTCCTTTATGCAGTTAAGTGAAGAATATCCTGTGCCGAAATCGTCCAGCGCTATCTTCACGCCCTTGTCTGTTATATGCTTCAAAAGCTCCTTCATCTTTTCCATATCATGAATAGCAAGACTCTCCGTCACCTCAAAGCATATCTTCTCAGGGGGCGCACCTGTTTCGTCAAAAAGTGCGTCTATCTTGTCAAGGAAATCAGGCTCGATTATCTGACCCACAGAAAGATTGATGTTCATTCTCAGATCAAGTCCTGCGTCAGCCCACTTTTTGCACTGTCTGCCTGCAATTCTTATCATGTTCTCGCCCAGCAGATTGATATAGCCAAGCCTTTCCGCCATAGGGATAAACTCCGCAGGGGAAACCTGACCAAACTCAGGCGGATTCCACCTCATAAGCGCTTCACAGCCCACAAGCTTCTTTTCAGAACTGCTGAATATAGGCTGATAGTACGCCGTAAAATGTGCAAAGCCGTTTGTGATATCCTTGTGCATGAGCCTTTCAAGGTCTATCTGCCTTGAAAGTATCCTGCCGATAGTTTCGTTATAATTTATAGTGCAGTTTTTGCCCTGCTTTTTCGCATATGAAATGGCAAGGTCAATTCTCTTAAGCACTGTATTTACAGTATCGTCAAGCTTTGGAAACTTTGCCACGCCCATTGAACAAGTGCAGTAACAAGTGCTGTTCGCTATCTGCCACTCTGTATTGAACTTGTCATGGATAGTCTTGCATATCTCGTCGATACCAGCCTGATCCTGATCTCTGATAAGTACAACGAACTCGTCGCTTCCAAATCTGAAAACACTGAGCTTTTTATTATTCTTTGCAAAGTCTGCAAAGAAATTGCCTATCTCTTTTAGAAGCCTGTCACCATTGTTATGACCATAGCTGTCATTTATGTTCTTGAAATTATCAAGGTCGATAAGCATAACAGTACTGTTCTCGTCGCTCTCGATAATGCCCTGAATACTCTTGTCAAGACTTAATCTGTTAGGCAGACCCGTGAGATTATCGTAAAACACCTGCTTCTCGATGACCCTCTCATAATTTATCTTCTCCGAAATATCGTTAAGGGTGCAAAGTCTGATAGTTCTTCCGTCATGCCATTTTATAAGCTTTTCCGACACATTGAACCACTTGTCCATGGTCTCAGAATAATACTCACCGCCAAAAAGCCTTCCGTCTTTGTGAGCAGGCAACTCGCACCATGTTTTGCTGAAAACGTCACATTCCTTTTTGCCTACCAATTCCCCAAAATACTGTTCAAAACGCTTGCTTGCGAAAACTATCTCGCCGCTGTCCTGCGCCACTGCAAGCACATATGAGTTCATATTGTCCATAACATCAGTAAGCGTGCGGGTAGTGCTTTCAGCGTGTTCAGCCGCTCTTCGTGTGTGAAGCATTCCCGAAAGTATGTAAGTCAGCCGTGAAGCCAACTGTATCTCCTCAGGTGACCAAACTCTCTCAGGGTCAGAGGACAAAAGATTGAAATATGCCACATACTTATTAGCGTCCTTGACAGCACAGGTAAGCGAGCAAGGATAGACCACTCCACGCAGAGATATTTCTTCCATATCTCCCTGAGGGTGTGCCTTATCCGCAACATGGATACCCGTCTGCACAAGCGCTTTCTTCATTGCGTCATATCTATTTCTGTTAAAATCCGTGTCAAAAGTGAACACCGAATATTTATGTGTATCAGCGATCCATTCATAACTCAGCGGCTCAGAATTTTCATAGCCTGAAACAGTTACTGTAGCCGCATTTACGTCAAGCGCAGAACAAATACTTTCGAGAAAATTTTTGCAAACATTATCGAACTTGTCGTCGCTTTCAAGTATTTTCAAAAAATTCTCGAACTTTTCATTATAGGTCTCAGCCGATATGTTCATACAAACAGCCCTCCTCCGCTTATATAAATACATCCACAGTTATTATAACATATTCTCCGTAAAACCACAAGGGTAATTATGAAAATTTATTTATAATGCACAAAATGAACAATCAAATTTATATATTATTAAAAAAACAAGCCCCGTAGTTAAGCTTAAAAAAGTTTAACTGACGGAGCAGATGTGACCGAACCGATAAGCCGAGTTTTGTCGAGTGCGATAATCTATCTGGACTGTACGTCGCCGCACAGCTCTAGCCACCTATAGCCCCAAGCCTGACGAGCAGCCATTGACTTGCAGGCTACCATTGGTGTTGCATCGGATAAGGTTTACATAGCAATGACGTCTCCGCCATTCTGGTGGGCTTTTACCCCGCCTTTCCACCCTTACCAACAAAAGTTGGCGGTATATCTCTGTTGCACTGGCTCTGAGGTCACCCTCGGCTGACGTTATCAGCTATCCTGCTCTATGATGCTCGGACTTTCCTCATAAACCTAGAACGTTTACGCTATCGCATAGCTCGCTCACATTATGATTATAGCATAACAAAGCAGAAATGTCAAATAAAAGCCTTCATAGGCAGTAAGCATTCTTAAAAAAGTCATACAAAACGTCTCACACATATTTACAATTTACAAAATATGTGATAAAATTAAGATAAAAATACCAAAGGAGAGGTAAAAATGAAAACTTGTCCTAACTGCGACAACGAACTTCATGATGATTCTACATTCTGTTTCGCTTGTATGACGGCGGTCAACGAGCGTAAAAATATACATATCAAAGTAAACTCACCATACAAAAAGGCGGTACCCGTGGCTTGCATTGCCGCCGCAGTTATTGCCGCTTCATCTGTGTTTGCCGTTGTCAGCAATAAAAATAATGCCATAGAAACCAAATCACCCAAACCTGCAAAAACTATTACGACTTCTGCCACTGTTACTACTATCCCACAGACTACGACCACCACAACTGTACCAACTACTACCACTACCGCCCCTGCTCCCTCAGCGGACAAAATAGAAAAGATCGCAGGCGGTCTTAGGCAAGCCTCCACAGGCACGGCAGGAACTACTACCACAACGGTCGCTCCGCCTGAAGAGCCTGTCCAAGCACAGCCCGAAGAGCAAAATG
>CALEJX010000154.1 GCA_937898375.1 uncultured Ruminococcus sp. | reverse complement strand
TTCCTCATTCCTCACTCCTCACTCCTCACTTAACACCGCCGCCACTATCCTCTTTTTTCTCAACAATATATGAATAAATTCCACCATTGGTTGATTTTTAACAAAAATCGTGCTATAATAGTCTTTTAGAGTACAATTAAAAGGTGGGATATACTTTGCCAATTAAAATACCAAATGATCTTCCTGCGTTTCAGGCGCTGGAAAAGGAAAATATATTCGTTATTGCTGACGACAGAGCCGCTCATCAGGACATTCGTGCCCTCAAGATCGCCATCGTCAACCTTATGCCTGACAAAATTGCGACTGAAACTCAGCTTCTCCGTCTTCTGAGCAATACCCCTCTTCACGTTGACATTGATTTGATACAGATGAGCAGTCATATGTCAAAAAATACTTCTCTTGAGCATATGCTCGCTTTCTACAAGAACTTTGACGAGGTATGCGACAACCGCTATGACGGTCTTATCATCACAGGTGCGCCTGTTGAGCAAATGGAGTATGAGGACGTTGACTATTGGGACGAGCTTTGCAGAGTTTTTGAGTGGTCAAAGACTAACGTTTTCTCCACTATCCACATATGTTGGGGCGCTCAGGCTGGACTTTATTATCACTATGGTGTGCCGAAATATCCACTGAAAGAGAAGATGTTTGGCAACTTCAAGCACCATATTGACTACCCTGAGAGTATTATCCTCAAAGGCTTTGGAGATGTTTTCCATTGCCTGCACTCTCGTCATACAGAGGTGCGCCGTGCAGATATCGAAAAGGTCAGCGACCTTATTGTGGTGGCTGAATCCAACGAGGCAGGCGTACACATAGTTTCTGATAAGACACAAAGGCAGTTTTTCCTGTTCGGTCACTGGGAATATGACCGTGAAACACTTGCGAAAGAGTATTTCAGAGATAAGGAAAAGGGTCTGCCAATACAGATTCCATATAGCTATTTTCCTGACGATAACCCAGAAAATAAGCCGATCTTCAACTGGAGCTGTTCGGCAAATCTCCTTTATTCCAACTGGCTTAATTACTGCATTTACCAGAAGACGCCATATGATCTTAACGAGCTTGAGCCACTGGGGGCTGTGGAATGAAGAACGGCAGGCATATAGCTGAGTTTTACGGCGTTGGAGTAATGCTCGCAATAGTGGGCGGCTATCTTGACGCTTATACCTACATCAGCCGTGACCACGTTTTCGCCAATGCACAGACAGGTAACATGGTACTGCTGGCAATAAACATCAAAGAGGGAAGTTGGCTGAAAGTTTTTCTTTATCTCATGCCGATACTATCCTTTATGCTTGGCGTGCTGATAGTGGAAACTGTGAAGCTGAAATTCAATGAACATCCTAGGATACATTGGCATAGAATCATAATTGGCGTGGAGCTTGTGGTGCTGACAGTTGTGGGATTTATTCCTGCTGGTACGCTCAATACACTGGCGAATATTCTCGTTTCTTTTACCTGTGCAATGCAGGTTGAGGGATTTAGGAAAATGGACGGAAAGCCTTTTGCTACAACAATGTGTACTGGCAATCTTAGAAGCGGAACGGATAATCTTTTTCAGTATCTAAAGACCAAAGATAAGCAGAAGCTTAGTAATGCAATGCAGTATTATGGCATAATTCTTTGCTTTATCAGCGGAGCGGCAGTGGGCGCATTGATTACAGAGCTGTTGGGAACTAAGGCTGTGTTTGTGTCGTTGATAGGACTTGTTATCGCACTTTGTATTTTGAGAAGCGATGACGATAAGATCGCAGCAGCTAAGTGATCTATCACCGAGCGAAGCGAGCAATAAATCGCAGGCGCAAGTCTACAAAAACGGTGCAGATAGTAAAATAACAAACCAAAGCGGTGTCGGAGAACAATCTCTGCACCGCTTTTTTCTATTTCAGTTCACACTCCACCACAAAGAGCGAAGCAATTTTGCGGCACACCAAACTGCCAGCCGACAAGCCGTGAGCGAATATCCCGATAAAAACCTGCAAAAACTATAACATCACCCATAGCAAAAGAAGCTTTCTGACGGATTTTGACCGATTATCGTTAAAATGCACAAACATCATCACTGCAATTTATAAAATCAGCCAAACTTTGCATTTAATGAACGATCTTGATTGAAAGTGCTTGACTTTTACTGATCTATATGTTATTTTAATATCAGAAACAATCAATATCGTTCAATTGACATCAAAAAACATTATTGAAATTTGAAAAGGTGATAAAATGCTTACTGAGGAAAGATACTCTATTATATTGGAAAGGGTCAAGCAGAATAAAAGCGTGAAGCTTCCAGAGCTGTGTGAGCTTTTGAACGCTTCTGAATCAACTGTCCGCCGTGACCTGACAGTGCTTGATGAAAGAGGGCTTCTGAAAAAAGTCCACGGCGGCGCAATATCTGCCGAGGAACATTCTTTTAATCCCGTGGAGCAGGACATTGAATCAAAATCGAAGCTTTTTACTGATGAAAAGCTTGCAATTGCGAGGTTTGCGGCTTCTCTTGTGGATGACGGCGATTTCATTTTTATCGACGCCGGAACTACCACAGGCTATATGATAGACTTTCTGCCCGATAAGAAAATGACCTTTGTGACTAACGCTTTCGTTCATGCAAAAAAGCTTGCTCAGCGTGGTTTCACAGTTTATATTCCGGCAGGTGAGATAAAGCTCAAAACAGAAGCTATCGTGGGCGCTGAGTGCGTGAGCAGTCTGCAAAGCTATAATTTCACAAAAAGCTTTCTCGGCGCAAATGGGATCTCACTCTCAGGAGGCATTACAACTCCTGACCGAAACGAAGCGAGCGTGAAATCTACAGCGGTTCAAAACAGCCAAACCGCTTATATTCTTGCAGATCACTCCAAATTCGATCAGATATCTGCGGTCACTTTCGCTCAGCTTGGACGTGTGAAGATAGTCACTGACAAGCTTCAGAATAAAAAATATGCCACAAAGGCAAATATCAAGGAGGTAATGTAAAATGGTATATACTGTAACATTCAACCCTGCTATCGATTATGTTGTTCATACAGGCGAGATGAAGCTGGGTGCTACAAACCGCTCGGAGAGAGAAGAAATGTATTTCGGCGGCAAGGGCATAAATGTGTCGATCGTGATGAGAGAGCTTGGCGTTCAGTCAAAAGCTCTTGGCTTCACTGCAGGCTTCACAGGAGAGGCTATAGAAAATGGACTTGCTGAAATGGGTATCGATACTGATTTTGTTCACTTAAAAAATGGCAATTCTCGTATCAATGTGAAGATAAAATCTGCAGAGGAAACGGAGCTTAATGGTCAGGGACCCGATATCGACGATGAAGCTGTGGACGAGCTTTT
>CALEJX010000153.1 GCA_937898375.1 uncultured Ruminococcus sp. | reverse complement strand
ATCGCAGACGATAATACTTGGTTTATACTCGTTAAGCTTATCCGCAACGGCTGAAATAATTTCGGCGGTTGGGAGCATACCGAGTTTGACGGCATCGACATGGATATCCTCGAACACTGCGTCTATCTGTTTTTTTATTTCCTCAACAGGGACGTTGAAAACAGACAGCACACGGGTAGTATTTTCGGCGGCGACGGAGGTAATAACGCTCATGCCGAAGGTTTCATTAGCGCTAAAGGCTTTAAGGTCGGCTTGAATACCTGCGCCGCCGGAGCAATCCGAGCCTGCCACTGACAAACATTTTAACATAGTTTATTCCTTTCTCATGGAAAAGGGGCAATAAAAAACCTCCCGACAATGCAGGAGGTAAAATTCACACAAATTGCTTCCTACACTGGTTTTGACCAACAGGTTCAAAGGGTCAGGTTTTACCTTCTCAACCCAGCGTTCATGCTTGGGTCCCCCTGCAAACTTTATTCGATTTTTCGCAGTTTTTCTGCTTTTTTCATTATAGCACTGGTTGTGGGGATTGTCAAGTGTTCACACGTCTTTGTTCATCTGCTTGGTTTGCAGAAATTGCGCCGCTGCCTTACGTTTGGATATTTTCTGATACAGAGGTGTTAAACCAACGGGCGAACGCTGTTCGCCCCTACCGCCATTTATGCGGATAACGCAAGCTTGAATAGACAAAAACGGGCTGTCGGGGACGCCAGCCACTACATTTACATTTGAAAATTTGCCGATACAGTGCTATGAAACCAAGCGGGCGACCATAGGTCGCCCCTACAGTTATTCGACAGTTTGTTATGCCGCAAAATCGCTTCGCTCGGTGTTTCCTCTACTTTGTGTTGGTGTTTAGCTCGGTTTGGCGTTGCCATTCCTCACTCCTCACTCCTCACTCCTCACTCCTCACTCCTCACTCCTCACTTAATCTGCTCCTCACTTACTACAGTATTCTCCTAATAGTATTGATCTTTCCGCAATACTTGATATTCGCCAGCGGTTGTATTCTAATACCATAGTATGTACTCATGGCATGGACTATCTTTCCGCCGCCTATATACATTGCTACATGACCATAGTTATTACAGATTATAAGGTCGCCTGCTTCTATATTTTTCAGCGAAACTGCTTTTCCCATTTTCGCCTGCGAATAGACGCTGTTATACATATTCACGCCGGCTTTTCTATACGCCTGCATTGTCAATCCACAGCAATCTGTTGCTTTATACTTCGTTCCGCCCCAGACATATCTTCCGCCGTTCATACTTGCGGCATAATCAACGGCTGTTTTTATTCTTGCTTTTCTTTCAGGAGTACGCTTCACGCCTGTTCCCACTTTAACGTACTTGCCCTTATAGTCACCCTCATTGATAATGACATAATTTGCTCCGCCGATATTCTTACTCTGACCTGCCACACGCTTATTTTTATCGGTAGTGAGAGTGCCTGAAACGGCTACGGAAGCTTTCGTTTTTGAGGACTTTGCGAATTTGCCTTTTTTAAATGTATAAAGCTGTACGTTTTTACTTATATTATAGTATGTTTTTGCGGCAGTCTTTACGGTGAGGGCTGATGACTCTGACTTGGTGCTGCCGTTTACTGCTTTGACGGTGACTTTATAGTTTGTGGAAGCTTTCAGATAAAGTTTGCCGTCGTCTGTTATATTTATATAGTTATCCTTTTTAAGCGCCTGCCATGTATATTTTCTTACATAGCGTCCGTTTACATAGACTTCAAAAGTGGTTTTTGATGAAAAGCTTGTAAGATTTTTTACTCCTGCTTCTATTTTATTTGAATATGCCTGTTTTTTTACTAGGACAGGTTTTGCCATTGAATGTGCGGCTGAAGCTGTTATTGTGTTCACATAGGTATTGGTGGTATTCTGCGGTGCGAATGCCGCAAAGCCTGTTATTGTCACGGCTGACATTATTACCGCTATTGTTTTTCTGATATTGATAATGGATCAGTCCTTTCTAATTTCTGTATTTAGGCACTTATACGATTTCATGTATACTATTATACATTATTAATTATTACAAACTGTAATAATTAAGTTTCTAATTTGTAAACGATTATGATATTATTATACAGATTTGTTATTTTC
>CALEJX010000152.1 GCA_937898375.1 uncultured Ruminococcus sp. | reverse complement strand
AATCGGCTATCCTCACCTTAACGTAAAGATAGGTGCAACACACGCAGGTATCTCCGTAGGCGAGGACGGTGCAACACATCAGTGCAACGAAGATATCGCCCTTATGAGAACTATCCCAGGCATGGTAGTAATAAACCCAGCCGATGACGTTGAAGCAAAGGCTGCCGTTGAAGCGGCAATCCTCCACGAGGGTCCGGTTTATCTGCGTTTCGGCAGACTTGCCACACCTATTTTCAACGACCCTGAAACATACAAGTTCGAGCTTGGCAAGGGCGTTAAGCTCCGTGACGGCAAGGATATAGCTATCGTTGCAACAGGTCTTATGGTTTACGAAGCAATCGAAGCCGCAAAAACTCTCGCAGCCGAGGGTATCGAAGCAACAGTTATCAATATCCACACTATCAAGCCTATCGACGAGGATATCATCGTTGAAGCCGCAAAGAACACAGGACTTCTTCTCACAGTTGAGGAGCATAGCGTTATCGGCGGACTTGGCTCAGCCGTTGCCGATGTTCTTGCAGCAAGACACCCTGCAAAGCTTGTTAAGATCGGCGTTAATGACGAGTTCGGTCACTCAGGTCCGGCAGTTGAATTGCTCAAAGAGTATGGTCTTTGCGCAGACAATATCGTTGCAAAGGCAAGAGACGCTGTTAAGGCAAAGTAATAAAAACACTAAACGGACGGATAATTTTCGTCCGTTTTTTTGTACACAAATTAGTTCGCCCGCCTTTTCCTGTTAGACCTTGCGGCTGAACATAATATATCGCTCCTTCATAAACAGCCAAACTGTACAAAAAAAGACACGCTTACAAATCAGTAAACGTGTCTTTTTTATGCTTTCACATTTCCAGCATGAGTGTCGATAATGTTGTTTATACATTTGTAAAGATAAGGCTTGAGCTCGCCAATTTCCACAGGCTCGTTGTAAAGTATAGACGAGTAGCAGGTAGAGCTTACAAGCTCAACTATCATGAATATCATGACTTCAGGCTGAACGATATCATAAGGTGCGTCCGCAAGCATTGCGTCATAAATGTTGCGGAAGTCGATATC
>CALEJX010000151.1 GCA_937898375.1 uncultured Ruminococcus sp. | reverse complement strand
ATGTTCCACACTTTGAGGGAGAACCTGAGGACTTTGCCGAGGCTATCCGCAAGGCGGTGAAAGAGTGTCACCTGCCTGACGAGTTCGGCGTAAGATCATCGGCAAGACACTCAATGACAGTGACGGCAGGTATAAGCAGCGGCTTTGAAGTGCCTGCAAGGCTCATGCACGCAGCAGGTTTTGCGCTTTATGAGGCTAAGGCAAAGGGCGCAGGCAGCACTTGCTGTTTTGACCCTGAAAAATATGCAAAGCAGAAAAGCGATATCGAGAACATCAGGGCTTTTTCAGAGCTTCTTGACAAAAATCTGTTTACATACCATTTTCAGCCTATCGTCAGCGCTTCAACAGGCGAGATAGTCGCTTATGAAGCCCTTATGAGAACAAAGGGCAATGTAGCACTTAATCCGATCCAGATACTTGACTGTGCAAAGAATTTCGGCAGACTTTATGATATTGAAAAAGCTACCCTGAAAAATACCCTTAAATATCTCAGCAAGCATCAGTCTGATTTTGAAAACCGCAGGCTGTATATAAACTCGATATCCTCCCATGTTCTTGACGATAAGGACTTTTATGCTATCGTCAACGATTACGGCGAGCTTCTGGAAAAGGTCGTTATCGAAATGACAGAGCAGACGGAGATAAGCGAGGACGACCTTGAAAGAATAAGGGTGCGTCTTGAAAAGAATAACATGAGCCTTGCCATTGACGATTATGGCACGGGCTATTCAAATACATCAAATCTTCTGAGATATGACCCTGAGGTGGTAAAGATAGACCGCTCGCTCATATCAGGCATTGACACAAATCCTAAAACTCAGAAGATAGTTTCAAAAATGGTGGAGTATTTCCACTCAAGCGGATATACAGCACTTGCAGAGGGCGTTGAAACAAGTGCTGAGCTTAAAACAATGATAGATTTCGGCGTTGACCTTATACAAGGCTACTATGTTTCAAAGCCGAAGCCTGTGCTTATCCACGATATTTCAGAGAATATCCGTGAGGAGATAGTGGCTTTCAGCCTTGAAGCAGGGGATAACAGCAAAAAGGTCTATCACGCTGAGGACAATGAGATCATCGACTTGGCTGAAATGGATAAAAAGAGCTATTCTGATATATTCCTTGGCGCAGGCACGTTCACCCTTGCAGGAAAGAGCGAGGGCAATTCGGTTGTGCCGCTGTCTGTGACAGTTGGAAACGGCGTTGATTGCGTTATTCATATGAAAAACGCATGGCTCACCACGGGGGAGGATGCACCTGTTATAAAGCTTGGCGCAGGCTCAAGAGTGAAAATGGTGTGCAGCGGCGACAACCACATAGAAAACAGAGGTATCTTTGTGCCTGAGGGGTCGTCTTTGGAACTTGCAGGTTCGGGCGATCTTATCGTCAAGTCAGAGTCGCAGGATTGCTATGCCATAGGCACTGACAGCAAGCAGTCATGCGGCAGGATAACAGCCGCAATGACAGGCGCTCTTGATATAACTGCAAACGGCGACGAATGCGTTGGTATAGGCGGCGGAAGCTGCAGAGAGGGCATAGTGATCGCAGGGGGAGATGTGTCAGTGACTTGCAGCGGCGATAAGAGCGTTGGCATTGGCGCTACAGACGGCGACGCCGATATAAGCATATCAAACTGCGGCTGTAGGCTGAAACTTGCGGCAGGAATGTCAGTGGGCGTGGGTGCTGTAAAGGGCAGCGCAGATATAAGTATTTCAGACTACAGAATGAGCTGTGTGCTGTCTGGAAACAATCTTACGGCAGTGGGTGTCACAAACGGCGGAACAGGAAAGATCCGTATCAATGACGGCAGGCTCAATGTGTCAATGAAGGGCAGAACGCTCAACTGCGTCGGAACAAGAGACGGCGAAGTAGATTGTGAGCTTGAAAACACTGTTTTCACTCTCTATTGTGAGGGCGGCTCTGTTTCAGGCGTTGGAGATAAAACAGGCAGGGGAAATGTGACGGCGCAGAGCTGTATGTTCGATATAATGTTCCTTACAGGCGACGGCTGGGGTCTTGGAAGTCCGGAGGGCACGCTTTCAATTGCCGGCTGTAAGAAAAATATCAAGATAAACGACTAAATCTTTTAGGGCAGCATAAGCTGCTTTGTACGGAGGATCATGTGATGATGAATGATACTGCTAAACGCAGACGTATAAAAATAGGACTTTTGGTGAGCCACCTTGAAGATGATTTTGACGACGCCGTTGCAGAGGGCGCAATGATAGGTGCAGAGCAGTGTGACGCCGACCTCGTTATCTTTCCGGGCAGATATATAGACGGCATTTATGCCGACAAGCTGAGAACAGTGTATGAGTATCAGTATAACACTATGTTCGATATGGCGGCGGCAAATAAGTTCGACGTTCTGCTTGTGCTTATCGGCACGCTTGGAACATATCTTGACAACGAGCATAAGGCTCAGTTTTTGAAAAAATTCGCAGGCACGCCTGTTATAACCATAACAGCCCATATCGACGGCTATCCTTGTATCATGCTCGACAACAGAACGGGCATGAAAGAGGCTATAGAACATCTTATAAAGGTCCATGGCTGTAAAAAGATAGGCATGATGAGCGGACCTAAAACAAGCGATGACGCTCTCGAAAGACTTGACGTGTACAAGGAAACGCTTAAAGAAAACGGCATTGCCTATGATGAAAAGCGTGTTGTATACGGAAACTTTTCAAAATTCTGCGTTGATGAAGTTGGAAAGCTCATCGACGATAACCCCGACATTGAAGCTATCGTTTTTGCAAACGACCAAATGGCGATAGCAGGCTATAAGGCTATGGAAGAGCGTGGAATCCGCCCCGGCAAGGATATCCTCGTGACAGGTTTTGATGACGACCCTGTGGCAGAGGAACTTAATCCGCACCTGACAACTGTCAAAGCTGACCCTTCTGAGCTTGGCTATCATGCTGTTCAAGAGGCTGTGAACTATGTTATAAACAAGACTATCGACAATGATAAGATACCGTCGGAAATGGTAAGAAGAAATTCCTGCGGCTGTCAGGGCAATTCAAAGATAAAGACAATACCATTTGAGAGCATTGCAAACGACCCGTCTGCTTTTGCAAACAGAATGGGACAGTTTTTGTTCAACAAATATAGCGCAAGTGAGACTACTGCGAAAATGCGTGAGGATTTCGTTAGGATAATATTTGCTCTTGACGATTACGCTCATGAGGAAAATCTTGACGATGAAGCCATGAAAGACAAGATACTTGAAATGTTCACACACCTTGCAAGCGAACAGTTTTTCAGCTTTGTAAGCGTTGATGTGCTTTATGCTTCCGTGGAGTATATCCAGCAAATGCTTATCTCACGTTTTGACAATTTGGAGGAGCATTTAAAGCTCAATCAGACTTTCATACAGATATACAAGATACTTGCTGAGCGCAATGCAAACTATTGCAAGGAAAAGCTTGATGATAACGAGTTTCTTGCATGGCAGACGAATTCTATCACAAGAGATATGCTTGTGTTTGAAGCCTATGACGACAGGGCGTATGAAACTGTTGTGGATAAGCTCACAAGACTTCATATGGAGTCAAGCTATCTGTTCAGCTTTGAACCTGCCCTTGTTCATCTTAGCACAGACAAGTGGCAGCCACCTGAGTATATGTATCTGAAAGCATATCACAACGGCTCTAACGCTATCCAGCTTCCGCCTGAGGAACAGGCTGTGAAGTATACTGAGCTGCTTTCAAACAAGTATCTGCCAACTGACAGACGTTATACTCTTGTTGTATCGCCACTGTTTTCAAACGAGGAGCATTACGGCATACTTATGTGCGAGATAAAGCATGAGTATTTCAATTATCTACAATCAGTTTCAGTTCAGCTTTGTGCGGCGCTTAAGATAATCACCCTGATGAAACAGCAGGCTGTGACACAAAAGCAGCTTCAAAAGAGTCTTATCGAGATCAAGGAGAACAACGAGCTTCTTCGTGACCTTTCAAGACAAGACGCTCTCACAGATTGCTACAATCGCCGTGGTTTTTTCGAGGAGCTTCGTAAAAAGCTTAGCAATGATAAAAACGAGGGTGCAAAGGCTATCATGGTGTTTGCTGACCTTGACTGCCTTAAGACCATAAATGACAGGTTTGGTCACGAGGAGGGCGATTTTGCAATACGCTCTGCGGCAAAGATATTAAAAGACTCTTTCGGTGAGGCTGAGATAGTTGGACGTATCGGCGGCGACGAGTTCGTTGTGTGTGCTTTTCTTGACAATGCCATAGATATCCCGTCACTGAGAAACCATATCGAAGCGGTAACAAGAGAATATAATCTTAAATATGCCGCTGACAAACCGTATATTATCCACACGAGCGTAGGCGTTTATCCGTTCATGTGCAGTGCCACACTTGAGATAGGCGAGCTTCTCAGCCATGCTGATATACTTCTCTATGAGGAGAAAAAGCACAAGAGAAGCATACTCAAAAGCGATTACGAATAACATTTTGCAGGCTGTCTGAAAAAGGCAGCCTGTTTTTTGTTTTTATGCTTGACAAAATATCACGCCTGTGATATAATAGAGCATATTTCACGAAAGGAGCGTCGGACGACATGAGAATAATAAGAATATGGGTGAAAAGCTATTAAACCGAATATCAGGCAGGTGCATTGGCACGAGCCGCTCCAACTCTTCCGTATAACGTTTTGGTTACACGCCTGAGGGTGTGTTTTTTTTATGCCTGAAAAAGCCGGAGAGCGGCTTGACAACAGACATCAAGGAGTGATGAACATGGCAGAAATGTTTGACAACATAATAAAGAAAGACCGTGTGCTGCTGGCGGCAGTGGACACAGGCTCGTATGATGTGGAGCTTTCTCTTGACGAGCTTGAAGAGCTAACAGAAACAGCAGGCGGTGAGGTGATAGCGAGAGTTACTCAGAAAAGGCCGTCCTTTGACAGCGGCACTTGCATAGGCTCAGGCAGGCTTGAAGAAATGGCTGAGATATGCAGAAATGAAAATATCGACAGGATAGTTTTTGACTGCGAACTTACAGCCACACAGATAAGGAATATCGAGGACGTGTGCGGCGTTTTCACTATCGACAGAACTATGCTCATACTTGATATCTTTGCTCAGCGTGCGACCACACGAGAGGGCAGATTGCAAGTTGAGATAGCGCAGAATAAATACAGACTTCCAAGACTTGCAGGCATGGGAACTAATATGTCACGTCTTGGCGGTGGAATAGGCACAAGAGGTCCTGGTGAGTCGAAGCTTGAAACTGACAAGCGACACATCAGAACACGTATTGCGGCACTTTCAGACGAGCTTAAAGAAATAGAAAAGCGCCGTGGACTTATGAGAAAACGCCGCAAAAAGGACGGCGTGCTGACGGCGGCGATAGTGGGCTATACAAACGTTGGAAAGTCCACTCTGCTCAACTACCTCACAGAAGCAGGCGTGCTTGCTGAGAACAAGCTTTTTGCGACTTTGGAGACAACTTCAAGGGCTATAGAGCTTCCTGACGGCAGGTCGGTTACTCTTATCGATACTGTTGGTCTTATAAGACGTTTGCCACACCAGCTTGTGGAAGCTTTCAAATCCACCCTTGAAGAAGCGGCAAGTGCAGACGTTATTATCCATGTGTGTGACGCTTCCGCAGACGATTGCGAGGAACAGGCGAAAGTTACACTTGAGCTTCTCAAAGAGCTTGGCTGTGAGGGCATACCTGTGGTGACAGTGTTCAACAAGTGCGATAAAGTGCCTTATATAAACGAGCTTGACACGTCAGGCGAAGCGGTGAAGATATCCGCCAAGAACGGCACTGGCATTGACAGCCTGCTTGCGGCGATACAAAAGGCACTGCCAGAAAACAGCGTAAGATGCAGACTTCTTCTGCCTTTTGACAAGGCGGGTCTTGTGAACACCATAAGGCAGGAGGGCAGGATATTCAACGAGGATTACACTGCCGAGGGTATCGCTCTTGACGCTCTTGTGGATGTTAAGGTCTATCATCTTGTAGAAAGCTATAAGGTGAAAAGTGAAGAATAAAGTGTTTTGCAAACGTTAAAAAAATGTAAACTCACAGGTGGGGCTATTGACAAACTCTGTCTGTGAGAGTATAATAAACGTGGTTAGCAATAACAAATAAATCGAAAGGAAAAAACAGAATATGTCTACTGTTATCATGTCTGCAGTCTTTACATACTTCTTTATGAGCTTGAGCTACTTTTATGGCTTCGAGTTTTTTTGGCGTGTAAAGAAAGCGACGAGATCAAAATAGGCGTGTAAAGAAGTTTCTGTTTTTTATATCTGCGCTTATTATAAGCCGTGGCTTTCTTGAAGAAGAATGTCACGGCTGTTTTTATTGCCTATACAAAATTTATTATTACGGAGGAAAAGTAAAATGATCATCGTATTGAAGAACAATTCACAGGAAAAACAGGTAGAAGAGCTTATGAACTGGCTCGACCAGTTCAATGTATCAACAAATCTGGTAGAGGGCGTTCATTCCAACGTTATCGGTCTTATCGGCGACACAACTCAGATCGATATCGAAGCTGTTCAGGCTAAGGAGTGCGTTGAAAAGGTACAGCGTGTTCAGGAGCCTTACAAGAACGCTAACAGAAAGTTCCACCCTGACAACACTGTTATCGACGTTGCAGGCAGAAAGATAGGCGGAGGAAAGCTTCAGGTCATCGCAGGTCCTTGCTCTGTAGAAACTGAGGAGCAGATCATCACAACCGCTATCGCTGTCAAGGAAGCAGGCGCAACAATGCTCAGAGGCGGCGCATTCAAGCCAAGAACTTCACCATACTCATTCCAGGGTCTTGGCAAGGAGGGTATCGATCTTCTTATTCAGGCAAGAAAGGTAACAGGTCTTCCTATCGTTACAGAGATCATGGATCTTTCTGACCTTGATTGCTTCGCTGACGTTGACGTTGTTCAGGTAGGCGCAAGAAATATGCAGAACTTCACACTTCTTAAAGCTCTCGGCAGAAGCGATAAGCCTGTTCTTCTTAAGAGAGGTCTTTCTGCAACACTTCAGGAGCTTCTTATGTCCGCTGAGTACATAATGTCTGAGGGAAATCAGAACGTTATCCTCTGCGAGAGAGGTATCCGTACATTCGAGCCTGCAACAAGAAATACTCTTGATCTTTCAGCTGTTCCTCTGCTTCAGCAGAAAACACATCTTCCTATCACTATCGATCCTAGCCACGCTACAGGTATCGCTTCACTGGTAGAGCCAATGGCACTTTGCGCTGTAACAGCAGGTTGTGACGCACTTGAGATAGAGGTACACAACGACCCTAAGAACGCATGGAGCGACGGTGCGCAGTCACTTACTCCTGCACAGTTCGCTGAAACAATGAAGAAAGTAAAGGCACTTTCCGAGTTCATGGGCAAGCCTCTTGATGTAAACGAATAAACAAGACATTGAAAAAGAGGTGCGAAAACACCTCTTTTTTCTTTACAAATATTCAGTTATGTGGTATAATGGTTTAGAACTGTAAATGGATAAAGTGCAAAGGAGGCAGAACAATGAAACTTGTGTTAAACAAAGGTTGTTTTCATGGTTTGACAGCTATGACGTGTGCGACGAATACGGCAACACAGTTTTCAGTGTGAAAGGCAGGCTCTCATGGGGGCACTTGCTGGATATATATGACAACATGGGAAACAAGGTCGGCGTGCTGAAAGAAAAGGTGCTGAAATTTCTCCCGACATTTGAAATATACATAGGCGGCGAGTATATGGGCTGCATAAAGAAAGAGTTCACATTTTTCAAGCCAAAGTTCGATATGGACTTCTGTGGTTGGAGAGTGAACGGCGACATTTTCGGCTGGGATTATTCCGTTTATAGTGGCACAGGTGAGATAATGCGTGTGTCAAAGGAGCTTTTGCACCTTGCTGATACCTATGTCATAGATGTTTATGACGACCGCAACGCCTTGGCAGGCTTGCTGATCGCACTTGCAATAGACGCCGAGAAATGCTCCGACGGAAATTAGTCCGTTTATGATAACTGTGTAAAAAATTGTACTGAAAGGTTTTGATATAAATGAAATTCAACTGCGAGCTTAAAAGGGTCGTGGACGATTCTTACGATATAGAAATAGGCAGAAAATTGCAGGATACGCTTGTAGATGACCTTAAAGGCGGTCTTGTGGGAAAGATAAAGAAATTTGCCGTTGTGACGGATTCTATCGTTGTGGATCTCTACGGCAGAGATATTTATGACAGGCTCAATGCTGCAGGTCCGAAAGCTGAGCTTTTTGTGATACCTGAGGGAGAAAAGTCCAAAACAAGACCGATGAAAGAGTTTGTTGAAGACTCTATGCTTGAAAAGGGCTTTCGCCGTGATTGTTGCGTGGTAGCTGTTGGCGGCGGAGTTGTCACCGACCTTGCAGGCTTTGTTGCAGGAACATTCGGCAGAGGAGTGCCTTTTGTGAATTATGCCACAACGCTTCTTGCGGCGGCTGACGCTTCTGTTGGCGGAAAAACTGCCGTTGATACGCCCCTTGCTACAAATCTTATCGGTCTGTTCAATCAGCCTAAGAAAGTTTATCTTGACATAGATACATGGAAAACACTGCCTGAAAAACAGCTTTCAAGCGGTCTTGCAGAAACTATAAAACACGGCTGTCTTGGAGATAAGGAGCTGTTTGAGTATCTTGAAAAGAACGTGGAAAAAGTGCTTGAATGTGACGGCGAAGCTTGTGAGTATATCGCAAAGAAAAACTGCGAAGTAAAATACAAAGTTGTAATGAAAGACGAGCGAGAGTCGGGTCTGAGAGAGGTGCTTAACCTCGGTCACACTGTGGGCAGAGCTATTGAAACTGTGTCTGACTATAAGCTTTATCACGGTGAAGCTGTGGCTATCGGTATGGTGGCGCAGGCGAGGTTGGGTGAAAAGCTTGGCTTCATATCCCACGAAAATGAACAGCGTGTGGAAAAGCTTCTTGAAAGGGCAAAGCTTCCTACAAAAATACCTGAATATATCGACAGAAAGGCTCTTGTGAAAAAGCTTTATACAGATAAAAAAGTCCGTGACGGAAAGCTGAGATTTGTTTTCCAAAAAGAGATAGGCGAAATGATGTGCTTCGGAGAAAATCAGTATGGCAAGGAGATATCCGAGGAGCAGATAGCCGAAATAATCGCAGAGATGTAACGGAGGAAAAAGATGAATATAACTGTATTTCCGAAAAAACTTAGCGGACAGGTGACAGTTCCGCCGTCAAAAAGCGTTGCCCACAGAATGGTGATAGCGGCGGCGTTGTCAAACGGCGTTTCT
>CALEJX010000150.1 GCA_937898375.1 uncultured Ruminococcus sp. | reverse complement strand
CCTGCCTGCACCATACGCATTTCTGATCGCCCTAGGGCCAAAACGACAGCCTGTCCTGTTTGTTACGCTTGTATCATAAGGCACGCCCAAGACAACAAAATCTTCGTCATCGATATCCTGCTTATACGGAAGCCCGAAAAGCGTCTGGATATTATTTTTTCTGCGCTTTGCAATGTTGCTTCGTGTCTCTTCTGAAATAATTTTATCAAACATTTTCGATCATTCCTTTCTTAGCATATTCGATGATACCTGCCTTTTTGCAAGCCACACAGGTAATGAATTCTTTTACGATACGGCTGGCAAGAATTGAAGTTATTCCCCCTGCGTCATAGTTCGGTGCGACTTCAACAAGGTCAAAGCCAACAATATCAAGACCAATAAGCGTATGGCGAATAAGTTCAAGAGCCTGTCTTGAAGTAAATCCGCAGGAAACAGGAGTGCCTGTTCCGGGAGCAAAAGCAGGATCAACAAAATCTATATCAAATGTGACCACGACCTTATTGTTACCGACCTTTTCACGGATAAGCTCCGCAGTTTTCTCAATACCCATATGATGTATATCAACAGCATAGATGTGAGCAAGTCCTGCGTTATTTGCAAAATCGAAATCACTCTCATCAGAAAGACCGCCCCTCATGCCTACCTGTATAGATGTTTTCGGGTCAATGCAGCCATATTCGATCGCTCTTCTGAAAGGGGTAGAGTGGTCGTGATGTTCTTTATCAGTATCGCTGCCCCATGTATCTGTATGCGAATCAAAGTGAATTATCGAAACAGGTCCGTAAACGTCCTTATAAGCCAGTAGCTCAGGGAAAGTAATAGAATGATCACCGCCCAGAACAATAGGAACTGTACCTGTTTCCAGAATAGCTTTCATCTCCTGTGGTATCGATCCAAGATAAGCTTTCTCAGCATTCCATATATCGAGATTTCCATAATCAACACCCTTTACATACTTGCCCGTATCAATGCCGACAGCCTCATTCATGCTGTCTGTGGAAAAGGCTCTGCGAATTTCATCAGGACCGAACCTTGTTCCCGGACGATATGTTGTTCGGATATCAAACGGAATACCAATAATAGTGTAATCCGCCCCAGATGTGTCAGTTGAACTTTTCAGACCTCCGTATGTAAGCTGCACATTCTTATCAGTATTTATTGCGTTCATAGGATCACTTTCCTTTCTTAATTTGTTGATTTCATTTTACGCTATACAGTTACAGTAAAGTCAATGCTCATTTGTAAAGAAAAAATTAATTCTATAACAACAAATAATCCTAAAACGCTCTTTATTTTCTGCAAACTAAACGCCTAAAGCGCATATCATATTATTAATGGCACAAAAAACACCCCGCATCCTAAGACACGGGGTGAGATTTTTGTTATCTATTCAGATATCCTAAACTCTGCAAGAATTACTTCTTCTGTGCAATAGCAGCCTGAGCAGCAGCTCACCTGCACGAGCTTTTATGACAATTTCACCGTTTAAACCAAGTAGATTTATCAACCAGTATGTAAAGTGACAGCTTTCGCCGTCACCAATCGTAAGCTCAGCAGAGTTTTTTCTGCCTGTGAGCGTACAACGTATTTTTTCACTTTTCTCCTCGCCGAGATTGATTATCCATTCAAAATTTGTATTGTCAACCGGCGTAATTCTCGATACCAATTTGCTAACAATTTCATCGTTGATGTGACCGTTGTCAGCAGAAAGTATCTCATCAAGAGTTCTGCGAATACGCTCCGTGTCTATGCAGTTTCCGCTGACCGTATCAGCTGTGTCGTTCCTTTTAAGCTCAGCTTTTAAACACTCAAGCTCATTTTCTGAATCAGTTCGGATCGTTCGGTATTCGTCCTTTTCAATATCTCCCTCGGCATACATATCAACCAGCTTGCATATTTTCACTTCAAATTTTTCAATTTTGGATTTGATAATATAGGCGTTTTTCTGCAACGAATCGGTTTCGTCCATGCAGTGTAAGTTAGCAAAATGCTCTGCAAACAGATGAGTTTACAGAGCATTTTAAATTAAGCAACATTGATAGTATTCAGCAATTTCCCAGAGTTATCATCAAAAACAAAGATATAATCTCCGCAGGATTCAAATGTGTATGAACCGCTGCTTTTTATTTCATCTGCAGGCTGCTCGGCTGTGGTCTCCCATTTATCAAACGAATATGTTAAATACTCTCCGTTATAATAGGTAATCGCCTTTTCATCATCTACATATAGTATCCGTTCAAAAGTCCGTGTGCAGTGCCGAAAGGATTTTGTGCAGTCGTCGGTATTTATAATGTATAAACAATCGTTTTCATGCTTTGACATTTCGCAGGAAGTTGCCGTAGGTCCTCCGTCTCTTGTAATTGAACGTGATGTAGTTCGTTGAGCAACAGATATGATATATTTGTCATTGGATACATAGGGCGTATTTTCAAAAAATCCTTGAGCATAATCACGAATATCAGGATTATTAT
>CALEJX010000149.1 GCA_937898375.1 uncultured Ruminococcus sp. | reverse complement strand
TCACGGCATGGGTGGGATAACTTTACCCTAAAGGCAGCTGGGGCGAATTTGGGGCGTTTTGTTGCAAAGCTTGAGAATGGCAGGGATCAGATGATTTCGGGTGGGTTTGAGGGGCATTTAATATATTGCAAGTTAAAGTGTCGGGGTTGTGACCCCGACACAATCACAGCGGACGGCAAAGCCGACCGCAATTTTGCGAAGTTCGTACAACTTTGGTCAAGGGGGTTGTAAATTCAGCCTTTTTGAAATTTCGGGGTTGTATCGGCAGAAAGCAAAGAAAATACGGCATTTTGACAGGAGTTGATAATTAAAAATGAGTTTTCAGAACAAGGTGAAATTTGCGTTATGGGCGTATCCCGAAACGCTGAAAGATGTGGAGGTGCATTACCAAAACGACAACTGCAGATCGCAGAGTGAGTTTATCGAAAAGGCCATTAAATTTTATATTGGCTATCTCGACGAGGAAAAAGCGTGAACTATATCTCCCCTATGATAACTGAAACAGTCAAGGCTCAGATTAAAGGTACGGAACAGAGACTTGCACGGTTGCTTTTCAAGGTTGCGGTTGAACTTGGAAAGCTGTCGCACATGACCGCCGCCATGAATGATGTGAACGACGAAACGTTGAGAAGTCTTCATGCGATGTGCGTCAACGAGGTTCGTAAGATCAACGGTATTATTGATTATGAGGACGCTGTGGAGTATCAGCAGGATTAATATTGAATAAAAAATGAAAGGAGTCCTGCTATGCCCAAACTAATCATAACAAGCCGCTACCTAAAAAGCGGTTCAAAGAAAAAACTTGCAAACTATGTAAAGTACATTGCAACCCGTGAGGGTTCAGTGCCTACAGAAGATAAAAACGGACAAGCTCCTGCTACTAAAAAACAGCAGGAGCTTGTTTTATCTCTGCTAAAGGATTTCCCCGACAGTAAAGAGTTATTTGAGTACACTGATTATATTAAAAATTCTACAGTCAAAAACGGTTCCATACTCATATCTGAAATACTTGACCGAAATATGGACCGGCTTACAAGCCGTGAAAATTATGTAGGCTATCTTGCAAACCGCCCTGGTGCTGTAAAATTCGGTTCTCACGGTCTGTTCTCACAATCAGACGAGCCTATTGATCTTGATAAGGTCGCAAAAGAGATCGCAAATCACGGTGGCAACGTGTAGGCTCATGTTGTATCTCTCCGCAGAGATAACGCTCAAGCAATGGGTTATGATAACTTGAATGCCTGGCGTGAACTTGTCAAACGGCAGGTCCCCAACATTGCAAAACAGCAGAAAATTGATATGGCAAACCTAAAATGGTATGCAGCTTTCCATGATAAGAAAACCAATCCTCATGTACATATCATTGTTTACTCAACAAACGAACGTGAGGGCTTTTTAACTAATCACGGTATTGAAAAAATCCGCAGCGGATTTGCAAATGATATTTATTCGGACGAGCTTCATCATCTTTATGCACAGCAAACAGATTTACGCAATCTGCTGAAAGAGGACTCGAAAACGCTTATGAAGTCGCTTGCTGAAGAATTAAAATATGACGATTGCGGAGACGACGAACTTTGTAAATTGATTTTTCAACTTCATAGTCAGTTGAAAAGTTCAAAGGGCAAAAAAGTTTATGGTTATATGAAAACCGATGTTAAGAAAACTGTTGATGATATTTTTTCAAAACTTGCGGATAACGAATCAATAAAAAAAATGTATGAACTTTGGTGCGAAATGGAACAACAGAAGCACGATGTCTATTCGTCTGCAAAATTAAAATTCCCGCCGCTTGTTGACAACAAGGAGTTTAGGTCAGTCCGGAATATGATAATTCGTACAGTACTTAATATGAAACCCTTTGATGCAAATACTGAAATTGAAGGTTCTGAACCAAATGATGAATACATTGATAATACGCCTCAGAATATGTCACCTCTG
>CALEJX010000148.1 GCA_937898375.1 uncultured Ruminococcus sp. | reverse complement strand
GAGGAAAGCAGGTCGATAAGGCGACATTCCACTGTTATGCCGTTTTTTACGCCCATTTTTATTACCTGTGTGAAATTTTCCGAGGACATCGTCCCCCTTGTGAGCTGAACGTTCATAAGCTCCTCGGCGGTGTTCTCCGCCATGCAAAGCTCCACCCCGAGAAAAACGTTCTTGTCCTTTATGGCAAAAGAGAACAGCTCCTCAGGAGAGGAAAAATCTACATTTTTGCTAAAGCATATTATCTGCAAATGACCAAGAAAAACTTCCCTGCCAAGCTGATACTGACAGCTTTCGATAGCGTCACGGATAGTTCTGCCTTTGCAGTTTACGGTCTGAATATTCGATTGGCTCACGTCAAGGGGCGTGTCAGAACCCATACCCTGAGTTTTGAACACCTGCAATGACACCTTGTATTCTCCGTCCTCATAATCAACGCCCATGGCATGGCAGAGAACACGCTCTTCGATATCCACCTGCCTGCCGAAAGAAGAAAACAGCAGCGTCACCGCCGTGATAAGAAGCACAACAGTTATCTGTATCTTACGCTTTTTCATTAGACTTTGCCCCCTTTTTCACAAATATCAGGCACAAAAGCGGTATAACTCCACCGAGGACTATAAGCGGCAGAGGGCTGAGCCCTGCGTATGCGATGCTCTCCCACTTGTGAGGCAAAAGCCAAAAAAGCGTCACCGCCGCAGGGATTGCCGCTGTTATTATCACTCCCGACCCCGAGCCAAGCTTTGGGAAGATATATCTGAGACATCTTCCTGAGCAGTGAAAATACACACCTAGCTTATACACCGATAGCATTACCCACACACCCATAACAGCGGCGTCATAGCGTTCTATTATAGCGGTGCGTGAAAATGCCGCAAGTGCGAAGAAAGGCAGTTTTGCAAGGAGAGTGTAATCTCCCAGTATCATTGTGATAAAGCCCAAAACTATCTCAACAAGGGCAAGCCTTGTGAGCAGAAAATACACAGAAGTCTTTGCGGCGTTTCCTTTTATTGAGGGGAGCAGAAAAACTATCACCGCAAGATAAGAGCTTCTTGCAAGCTCGCTGACGGCAGAGTGAAAAATGCCTTTGCTAACGTTTCTTTCCGCAAGGTGAAAATCAATGAACGTGAAGTTTTCAAGAGAGCTTATAACAAGTGTGGCTGTCACAAGGAGAAACAGCGCAAAAAGCACTGTGCCTGTTTTTCCTATTACCCCAAGCCCTGCCATAGCAACATATATTCCGCAGGCGGCAACGCTTATGACTATCATAAGCCGTGGGATATAGTCGGAGAAATAGTAGTCCATAAAATAGGTGAAAGTGCCGATAACATAAAATGACACTGCAAGGAAATATACAAGATACAATGTGCAAACTCCTCTGCCTGCCCACTTTGAACGGCTCACCGCAAGAGTGCATGGGTCGTCATTAGGGAAACGCTTGTGGAAAGCCGCCATACAGCATATTATAACTATCTGTAAAACTGTAGACAGCACTGTTCCAAGCATAAGCTCCAAAGCGTTTGCGGTGCTTTCGGGAAGAAAGGTCATCATTGAAAAGGCTCTTGTGCAGATAAGCATTGCAAAAAGCTGCAATGGCGTAAGCTTTTTCATTGGCTTCCCCCCTTTTCGTCAAGCTTGTATTCTTTAATGGTGCTGTGAGTTTTCTCATATGATCGAAAGCTCCGCCTTGAAATAACGTCCTTTATGCCCTTTGAGAAAAACGGCGTAACAGGGGCGGTATAAGATATGGCAAGGTCGTCCATAGAGTTTATATTTATCATCAAAAGCACAGTGCAAAGAGCGATGCCATAAAGCCCTGAGCCGCCGCCCACTAGGATATACACAAGCCTTAGTATAGCCGTCTGCTGATAAAGGCTTGGTATAACGAACGATGATGTGGCAGTTATCCCCACCACTATAAGCAGTGGTGCGGAAACAAGTCCGCTCTTTACTGCGGCGTCGCCTATGATAAGACCGCCAACTATAGAAACAGTACTTCCCACAGGCTTCGGAAGCCGCAGGCCTGCTTCTTTCATTATCTCAAAAAGAAGCATAAGCACAAGAACCTCCACTGTCAACGGATAAGGCGTTGACTCCTCGGAAACTGCAAGGTTTAGAAGAAGCTTCAAGGTAAAGACCTCAGGGTGAAAGCTTGCCAGCGCAACATACAGCCCCGGAAACGCCACCGCTAGAAAGAACGCAATATATTTCAGCCACCGCATAAAGGTGACGTAAAAAGGCTTTTCCGCAAAATCGTCCATGGTCTGAAAATTCTCTGCGAAAAGGGACGGACAAATAAGCACAAAAGGCGTGCCGTCCACAAAAATACATATCCTGCCCTGATTTAGCCTTGTGCATATCATGTCAGGTCTTTCTGAATATGCCATTTGCGAAAACACTGACGAGCCGAAGCCTTCGTCGATAAAAGGTTCGATATATCCGCTTGTGAGAACAGTGTCCAGCTTTATGCCCTTGAGCTGTTTTCTCAGCCTGTCCACAGCGTAAGAACTTGCCCTGTCGCTCATGTAGACCATGCACACATCAGTTGATGAGCGTTCTCCTATCTGCATCATCTCAAATCGCAGTGACGGCGTTTTCATTCGTCGGCGCACAAGAGATAAATTCGTTCTTATTGTTTCCGTAAAAGAATCCTGTGAACACCTTATAGTCTGCTCGCTTATAGGTTCTGAAACCGACCGCTTGTCATAGCCTTGTATGCCATAAACAAAAGCCTTTGAAAGCCCCTCCACAAATATGACCGCAAAGCCTGAGAACAAAAACTGTATAACATCACCATAGTTGAAAACCGTTTTTCTCTCTGCGGCAAGCAGGCTTTCTTTTGTGAGAAAATCAAATACCTGCTCTGCATTGCCCTTGGGCTTTTGCGCGGAAAGCTCCATTATAGGTCTGAAAATAAGCTCTGACATTGCGTCCGTTGAGGTCATTCCCTCTATTGATACCACTGCACAGCTTACAGAGCATATCTTCACATTCATTATGTTAAGATCCATTGTATTGCCTGTTATGGTGCGAAGCGAAGTCATGGCGGCGTCAATGGTCTTATCTATCTCAGCGTTTTTATAATTTCTGAAATCGGGTGTGTTCATCATTATTCTCCTACATGAAAAATTCTTATCGTCTTTATTATCTGCGGCTCATGTCAGAATATTCTGCATTAAACCTGCAAAAAATAGCGTCAACGATATTGGAGGAAAACAAAATGCTGATAGTTTTTTTCAGAGCCGTGATACTTTATATATTCATTGTCATAAGCATACGCCTTATGGGCAAAAGGCAGATAGGCGAGTTACAGCCCTCGGAGCTTGTTATAACGCTTCTGCTTTCAAATATCGCCACCCTGCCTATCGAGGATATGACCATACCAATGTCAATGGGCATAGTGCCTATTTTCACGCTGGTGTGCCTTGACGTTATACTTTCCCACTGCTCGCTTAAATTCAGAGGGCTTAGAAAGCTTATATGCGGCTCGCCGAAAATAGTTGTATCTCACGGAGTTATTGACCAAAAACAGCTCAAAGACCTGCGCTTTTCCCCAGACGATCTATTAGAATCTCTCAGAAGCATGGGCATATTCGATATAAACGAAGTACAGCTTGCGGTGGTGGAAACAACAGGCAAAATATCAGTATATCAGAAAGCACAGTTCCGCCCTGTGAACAACGGCGGAATGGGCGTAAAAGAATCACAGACCGACCCTCCACAGCTCGTTGTTGATAACGGCAGGATAATATACTCAGCCCTTGGCCTTATCGGCAAGGACGAAAAATGGCTCATGAAAAAGCTGAAAGAAAAGGGTATGCCACTGAAAGACGTTTACATCTGCACTGCCGACCCCTCAGGACAAATAGTCGCCGTAAGAAAAGATAACGGCAAGAAAAAAGTGTAAAATTGAAAAGGAGCAAGCACAATGAAAAGACTTACCGCCTGCATTATTATCCTAACTGTCATAGCCGCTATGTCGGTATTTTCCGTGTTTGCGGTAAAAAAAGAAAACGATAAGTTCGTAAGCCTTGTGAACGCCGCCGAAAACAGCTACAGAAACGAGGAAAGCGACACTGCGCAAAAGCTTGAAGAGCTTGAAAAGGCGTGGAAGAAATATTACGTCAGAGTGTCTTATATCGCACAGTCCTGCACCCTTGATGATATCTCCTATGCAGTGGCAAAGCTCCCTGCCCTTTTGGAAAAAGGTTCAGACGAATTTCTGTCAGAATGTGAGAGCATACGCTCATGGACAGAGAAGATATATCACACTCAGTATCCACATTTATATTCTGTTTTTTAATGTAGAAAAAATGTGTCCAAAACGTTATCAAAGTGTATGATTTTTTCGTATGTTATTGTACAAATCTACAAAAATAATACAGAACAAGGCGGTTTCAGGGAGTTTTCCTTGACATTTCTTTCTGCTGATATTATACTTAGAATGTATGAATAGGATAAAAAATTTTATCCTGTTTAGAAAAGAAGTATCAATGGAGGTAAGAAATGAACACTATCAAGTTTTGTGCTAAGTGTGGAGCGCCTATAGGACCTGAAGAAAAGTTCTGCGGCGGCTGCGGTGCGTCAGTTGCTGAAATGGAAGCCGAAGCAGGCATTTCCTCACAGCAGGCAGCACCTGCACAGGCACCCGTACAGCAGGCTCAGCCTGTACAGCAGCAGGCTCCTCAGTATGACCAGCAGTATGCACAGCCTGCAAACAACTATGCTCAGGCAGCAGCTCCTGCGGCTGCAAAGCCAAATCCTTTTGCTAAGCTTGGCGAATGGGTAAAGGCACACAAGAAGATAACACTTATCGCCGCTGCGGCGCTTATCGTCGTTATCGTTGCGATAATCATTATCTGCAACATTCTCAAATATCAGGTTATCGACGCAAAGGATCTTTTCAAGATCGAATTTAAAGGCATCAACGGCTGCGGATATGTTGAGGCAGAGCTTAACTGCTATGACAAGAGCTACTACACAATGTCAGACGCTACAAGCGCTCTCAGCGACCTTGCTGACGAGGCAGACCTTGACCTTGGTGATCTTGATGATCTTTCAGACTATGCAAGCTCATCTGACAAGTCATCAAAGGTGAGCAAGTATTTCGCACTTGACAAGAAAACTCTTACAAAGGCATTTAACAAGGCTGACGATTTTGCAGAAGCAAAGCAGATGAGAAATGCGCTTCTCAAAACTGACAAAGACGGCGAATACAAGCTGAAGATAAGCTTTGATAAGAAAGCAAACAAAAATCTCAAAAACGGCGATAAAGTTAAATGTACTGTAAAGTACAATGAAGATAACCTTAAGGATAAGAAAGTCAAGCTCAAGAACACAGAGTTTGAAGTAACTGTAAAGGGTCTTAAGGACGGCGAAGAGGTAGACTTCTTCAAGGGCGTTGAGGTCAAGTTCTCAGGCTTTGACGGCAGCGGTTCAGCAGAAGTTACTTATGACTCATCTTACCCATTTATCTACTATGATTATGACTACTCATCAAACCTGAAAAACGGCGACAAGTACACTGTTACAGCTAATATAAGCGTTTATGGCGCTGAGGAAAGCGGCGACATGACTTGGTTCGAGTATGACGATAAGTATTATACATACAAGACAGCCGACGTTAAGGACGGCAAGGTGACAAAGGACTTCACTGTTGAAGGACTTGAAAAGGCACAGGAGATCGACCCATTTGAAGGCATTGAGTTTGAGTGTACAGGCGGACTTCCATTTGTAAAGCCATACGCTGTAAAGAACGAGTCTATCCCAGAAGCTCTTAAGGACAATGTTTCTTACTCAGTATCATGCGACGATTATATCGGCGTAGGCGGCACATTCAAGGTGACTTGCAGTCCTTATTCAACACTAGCTAAAAATGGTATCACACTTACGGGCAAGACTGAGACAGACGGCTGGGGCGACACTGTTTACGCTAAGGAAATAACTGTTGACGAAACATTCCCTGCATATGTAACAGCTGACAACGGCAAGGCTGCTATGGACAGCTACAAGACTCTTATCGACGATAAGATCGAAGATATGAGAAAGGATATCAAGGATCACTACGCTCCATATCCTGCTGATTTTGACGGCAAGGTAACATCTATCGAGTCATTCGATTACGTTGACACTTACGTTGCATTCACAAACAAGAAGAATTATGATTCTTGGGA